>CAZQVW010000063.1:0-12060 GCA_964596865.1 uncultured Bacteroidaceae bacterium | reverse complement strand
AAGTGCGACAAAAAGCTAACGTTCCCTTTGGAGCGCAGCAGCGTTCCCTTCGGAGCGTTGCAACACTCCCTTCGGTGCGCAGCAACGCTCCCTTCGGTGCGTTAGCCTTAGAGCGCGAAAATTTCGCCCCGTGTGCGGATAATTCTGTTCCTCCACGGGCAAAAGGCACAACACAACAGAGGGGAATGGCGGTTTATTTGGGCAAAAGCGTGGCTAAATGGGATTTTTTATTTACTTTCGCAAACGAAAAGTAAGAAAACAAGGTCTATTTCTTTAAGTAGGTGGAGACCAATATTATATCCGAAAAGAATATCGCGATATTAGAGGACACATTGCATAGACAAGATGCCAATAGCGGATAGCAGCGTGTGGGCAAGACGCCAAGAGAGGACACGTTGCATAGGCAAGATGCCAATAGCGGATAGCAGCGTGTGGGCAAGACGCCAATAAAGGACACATCGCATAGGCAAGAAGCCAACATTAATATTAGGAAGATACCAACATTATATATAATATGAAGAAAGAATTGAAGAAAGTGCTGGTGCTGGGCAGCGGCGCATTGAAAATCGGGCAGGCGGGCGAGTTTGACTACTCCGGTTCGCAGGCCCTGAAAGCGTTGAGGGAGGAAGGCATCCGCTCGGTGCTGGTAAACCCCAACGTGGCCACCATCCAAACCAGTGAGGGCATAGCCGACACGGTTTATTTCCTGCCGGTGAACACATATTTTGTAACGCGTATCATAGAAAAGGAGCGGCCCGATGGCATACTGCTGGCCTTTGGCGGGCAGACGGCGCTCAACTGCGGTACGGAACTGTTCCTCAACGGCACTCTTGAGAAATACGGTGTAGAGGTCTTGGGCACCGGCGTGGAAGCCATCATGGACACGGAGGACAGGGACCGCTTTGTGAAAAGGCTGGACGAGGCCGAACTGAAGGTGCCCGTATCCCATGCCTGCGAGACGATGGAGGACGCACTGAAGTCGGCCCGCGAGATTGGCTACCCCATTATGATACGCTCGGCCTACGCATTGGGCGGCTTGGGCAGCGGTGTCTGCCCCGACGAGAAGACCTTTATCGAGACGGCCGAAAGCGCTTTCACCTTTGCCCCGCAGGTATTGGTGGAGGAGTGTCTGAAAGGGTGGAAAGAGATTGAGTTTGAGGTAATCCGCGACAGCAGCGACCGCTGTTTCACCGTGGCCTCGATGGAGAATGTGGACCCGCTGGGTATCCACACCGGCGAGAGCATCGTGGTGGCGCCCACCTGTTCGCTTAGCGATGAGCAGGTGAAGATGTTGCAGGATATAGCCATCAAATGCGTGCGCCACCTCAATATCGTGGGCGAATGCAACATACAATACGCGTTTAACGCCGACACCAACGACTATCGCATCATCGAAATCAACGCCCGATTGAGCCGTTCGTCGGCTTTGGCAAGTAAGGCCACCGGTTATCCGCTGGCGTTCGTGGCCGCAAAGATTGCGCTGGGCTATACCCTCGACCAAATCGGCGAGATGGGCACTACCAACTCGGCATACGTGGCTCCGTCCTTGGATTACCTGATTTGCAAGATACCGAGGTGGGACCTCACCAAATTTGACGGCGTCAGTCGCAAGATTGGCAGTAGTATGAAGAGCGTGGGCGAGATTATGAGCATCGGCCGTTCGTTTGAGGAGGTAATCCAAAAGGGCCTCCGCATGATTGGGCAGGGAATGCACGGTTTTGTGGGCAACGAGCACATTCATTTCGATGATTTGGACGAGGAATTGCAAAATCCCACCGACCTCCGCATCTTCGCTCTGGCACAGGCATTGGAACAAGGCTACAGCGATGAGCGCATATTCGAACTTACAAAAATCGACCCGTGGTTTATCCAGAAGATGCGCAATATTGTGGAGTGGGAAAACAAGTTGAAAGCCTATAATTCCCTCGAAGAAATTGATGCGGCCACAATGCGCGAGGCCAAGGCCTTAGGATTTAGCGATTTCCAGATTGCCAGATTTGTATTGAAGCCCCAAGGCGGCAATATGGAGAAGGAAAACCTGAAAGTGAGGGCGTATAGGAAGCAGCTCGGCGTATTGCCCGCCGTGAAGCGCATCCCCACTGTGGCCAGTGAGCACCCCGATCTCACTAACTACCTCTATATGACCTATTCCACCAAGCCGTTCCCGCCCAAGGCGGGCGCGCCCGAATCCGACCCCAACGCCCACGACATCAACTACTACAAGAACGAGAAGTCGGTGGTGGTATTGGGCAGCGGCGCCTATAGGATTGGCTCCAGTGTGGAATTTGACTGGTGTTCGGTAAACGCAATCCAAACTGCGCGCAAACTGGGGTATAAGAGTATCATGATCAATTATAATCCCGAGACGGTGTCTACGGATTACGACATGTGCGACCGCCTTTATTTCGATGAACTGAGCTATGAGCGCGTGTTGGATGTGATTGATCTGGAGCAGCCGCGAGGCGTGATTGTGAGCGTGGGCGGCCAAATCCCCAACAATCTTAGTATGAAGCTCTACAGGCAGGGCGTGCCCATCCTTGGCACCTCGCCCCTGAGCATCGACCGCGCCGAGAACCGCAATAAATTCTCTGCCATGCTGGATCAACTGGGCATCGACCAACCGCGCTGGAGCGCACTGACCAGTATCGGCGATATTCAGGCTTTTGTGGACGAAGTGGGCTTCCCTGTCTTGGTTAGGCCCAGCTATGTCCTCTCCGGTGCGGCCATGAACGTGTGCCATACGCCCGAACAACTGCAACGCTGCCTGGAAATGGCCAAGGAGGTGAGCAAGGAATTCCCCGTGGTGGTATCCCAATTTATGCAGGAGACCAAGGAGATAGAATTTGACGCAGTGGCCGACCACGGCGAGGTGGTGGAATACGCCATCAGCGAGCATATAGAATACGCAGGCGTCCATTCCGGCGATGCCACAATGGTTTTCCCCGCCCAGCAGATTTATTTCTCCACAGCGCGCAAAATCAAGCGCATCAGTAGGGCGATAGCCAAGGAACTGAACATCTCCGGCCCGTTTAATATCCAATTCTTGGCAAAAGACAGGGAGGTGAAAGTGATTGAATGCAACCTAAGGGCCAGTCGTAGCTTCCCGTTTGTGAGCAAGGTGCTCAAGCGCAACTTTATCGACACCGCCACCCGCATCATGCTTGATGCGCCCTATTCCCATCCCGACAAGAGTGCGTTCGACATCGATTGGATTGGAGTGAAGGCCGCCCAATTCTCGTTTCAGAGGCTCAATCTGGCCGATCCTATCCTCGGCGTGGATATGAGCAGCACAGGTGAGGTGGGCTGTATCGGCGATAAATACGATGAGGCCTTGTTGGAGGCCCTTATTGCCACCGGTTATAAGGTTCCCTCGAAGGAGAAAGGCATTATGATCTCCAGCGGCGGCACCAAATCCAAGGTGGAACTGCTGGACGCCGCCACCACCCTGTTTAAGAAAGGCTACCGCCTCTATGCCACCGCAGGCACAGCCGCCTTCCTCAACGAAAACGGAGTGGAGGCCACGGCGGTATTGTGGCCCGATGAGACCTCCGGCAATAATGACGCCTCTGCCACCGGCGACAACGCCAAAACGGAAGGGCAGGACAACGGGGATCTTAATGTGATGTCGCTGATACATAATCACGCGTTTGATTTGGTAATCAATATCCCCAAAAACCACACCAAGCGCGAGCTCACCAACGGTTATAAAATCCGCCGAGCCGCCATCGACCACAACATTCCGCTTATCACCAACTCGCGTCTGGCTCGCGCCTTTATCGAGGCGTTTACCAATGTCTCCCTTCAGGAGCTCCCCATCAAGAGTTGGCAGGAATACGAATAAAGACAGCGCCAATTGTGGCGTAGCAAAACAGAGGAGGCGGGTCTCGTATGAGGCTCGCCTCCGCTGCTATATTAAGAGAATAATGAGGGATTGTGAGCGGAGGGGCGCTGCAATGCAATTTTGATATATAAACAGGGCGTGGAAAGGCAGAAGTTTATTTATAAGGTATAGAGGTTTGCAGGTGTGAGGGAAATTTCGTAATTTTGCGTCCAATTATTTTAGGAGGCATTATGAGCAACAAGAAATTCCCCGAAACGAAAGACCTAAACCTTTCTGATATCAATAAAGAGATGCTTAGGAGCTGGACAGGCGAAGACCTGTTTCAGCAAAGCTTGAAATTAAGCAAGGGCAAGCCCCGCTTTGTATTCTATGAGGGCCCGCCCTCGGCCAATGGCCATCCGGGTATCCACCATGTGCTGGCTCGCACCATCAAGGACACTGTCTGCCGCTATAAGACGATGAAAGGATTCCTTGTGGACAGGAAAGCCGGTTGGGATACCCACGGTTTGCCCGTGGAGCTGAGCGTGGAAAAAGAGCTTGGCATCACCAAAAAAGATATTGGCAAGAAAATATCGGTGGACGAGTATAACGACGCTTGCCGTAAGGACGTGATGAAATATACGGCCGAATGGCGGAAATTGAGCGAGGAGATGGGATATTGGGTGGACTTGGATCACCCCTACGTAACCTACGAAAACTCATACATCGAGTCGCTGTGGTGGTTGTTGCAGCAGTTGTATAAGAAAGGCCTCTTGTATAAGGGCTATACCATCCAGCCCTATTCGCCCGCAGCAGGCACGGGCCTCTCCAGCCACGAGCTGAATATGCCCGGGTGTTACCGCGATGTGAAAGATACCACGGCCACGGCCATCTTCTCCATCCTTAATCCCCAAAAGGAGCTCACCGAATGGGGGCGCCCCGTATTCTTGGCATGGACTACCACGCCGTGGACTCTGCCCTCCAACGTGGCCTTGTGTGTAGGCCCGAATATCGACTACGTGGCCGCGCAGACCTTTAATCCCTACACCGGCGAAAAGCTCACCGCAATTATGGCCGAAGCTCAGGTGAAGGCCTATCTGCAGGGCGAGGAGAAGCAATCCTTGGAGGAGATGGAATCCCTCAACCTCGACGAGGTGGACGGCAAGAAACTGCCCTATCGCATCGTGGCCCACTATAAGGGCAGCGACTTGATAGACTGGAAATACGACCAACTGATGCCGTGGGTGAAGCCCTGCGAGAAACTAAATGATCTCAGCCCCGAATTTGTGAAAGCCTACGCCGCCGAACACCCGGAAAAGGTGTTCACCTATGGCAAAGACCGCTTTGTGGAAATCAAAGACGCGGCTTTCCGCGTTATCGGCGGCGATTACGTAACCACCGAGGACGGTACCGGCATCGTTCATATCGCGCCCACCTTTGGCGCCGATGACATGAAGGTGTCTAAGGCCGCCAATATCCCTGCCCTCTACCTTATTAATAAGCAGGGCGAGACGCGCCCGATGGTGGACTTGCAAGGAAAATACTATCTCACCGAAGAATTGGCCGAACCTTTCGTGGAGCACTGTGTAGACATGGAGGCCTATTCGCGCCACGCCGGTGATTATGTGAAAAACGCCTACGACCCCAAATACAACCAAGGCGGCGTCTATGATGAAAAGACGGCCTCCAAGGAGCCCGACCTCAATGTTGTCCTCACGCTGGAAATGAAAAAAGCCGGCCAGGCATTCAGGATTGAGAAGATGGTGCACAACTATCCCCATTGTTGGCGCACCGACAAGCCCATCATCTATTATCCCCTCGACAGTTGGTTTATCCGCTCCACGGCGGTGAAAGATAGAATGGTGGAGCTGAATAAGACTATCCTGTGGAAGCCGGAAAGCACCGGCACCGGGCGCTTTGGCAAATGGCTGGAAAACCTCAATGATTGGAACCTCTCCCGCTCGCGCTACTGGGGCACTCCGCTCCCCATCTGGCGCAATGCCGACACCCGCGAGGAGATTTGCATCGGGTCTGTTCAGCAATTATACGACGAGATTGAAAAGAGCGTAAAAGCCGGACTAATGAAATCCAACCCGCTAAAGGACAAAGGTTTTGTGCCCGGCGATTATAGCGAAAAGAATTACCACCTCATCGACCTCCACCGCCCCTATGTGGACGACATCATCCTCCTTTCCCCCACCGGCCAGCCGATGAAAAGGGAGACCGACCTCATCGATGTGTGGTTTGATAGTGGCGCCATGCCCTATGCCCAGCTTCATTACCCCTTTGAAAACAAGGACGCCATCGACAAGGGCCTGTTCTATCCCGCCGACTTCATAGCCGAAGGCGTGGATCAGACGCGCGGGTGGTTTTTCACCCTCCACGCCATCGCCACGATGGTGTTCGACTCCGTGGCCTACAAAGCCGTAATCTCCAACGGACTGGTATTAGACAAGAACGGCAACAAGATGTCCAAGCGCTTGGGCAACGCAGTGGATCCTTTCCAAGCGCTCGACCGCTATGGCGCCGACCCTCTGCGCTGGTATATGATTACCAACTCACAGCCGTGGGACAACCTTAGGTTTGACGAGAAAGGTGTGCAGGAAACTTCGCGCTCACTGTTTCAAAAACTATTCCAATCCTATTCCTTCTTTGCCATGTACGCCAATGTGGACGGATTCTCCGGCAAGGAAGATATTGTGCCCGTGAATAAGCGCCAGCTCATCGACCGCTGGGTAATTTCTGCGCTCAATACATTGGTGAAGAAGGTTACCGACCGCTACGAGGACTACGACCTCACCACAGCCGGCCGCTTGATTGAGAGTTTTGTGGTGAACGATTTGTCTAATTGGTATGTGAGGCTCAACCGCAAGCGTTTCTGGCAAAACGGACTGGACGAGGATAAGCTCAGTGCCTATCAGTCGCTCTACGCCTGCCTGGAGACCATTGCCAGATTGATGGCGCCGCTCGCCCCATTCTATGCCGACAAGCTCTATCGCGACCTCACAGGCAGCGATGAGAGCGTACACCTCCAGTCTTACCCCGAGGCCGATGCCAATCTGATTGACGCCAACCTTGAGGACATGATGGAAAAAGCCCAGAAAATCACCTCTATGGGGCTTTCGCTGAGAAAGAAAGAGAAAATCATCGTGCGCCAACCGCTGCGCTGCATCATGATTCCTGCCACCGACGAGAAAGACCGCCGCAACATCATGGAAATGGCGTCGGTCATCCAGAGCGAGGTGAATGTGAAGGAAATCCGCTTTGTGGAGGGCATCGACCTACAGAAAAGCGTGAAATGCAATTTCCGAGTGATGGGCAAGAAACTGGGCAAGCTGATGGGCCCTGCCTCTAAAGCCGTGGCCGCCCTCTCACAGGAGCAGATTGCCAGTTTGGAAAAGGAGGGAGAGCTGCATATCACGGTGGAAGGCCAAGATGTTACCATCGAGCGCCAAGATGTGGAGATTTTCAATCAGGACATCCCCGGCTGGAGCGTGATGAACGAGGGCACACTCACCGTGGCTCTGGACCTCGAGCTCACGCCCGACCTTATCAAGGAAGGTATGGCCCGCGAGGTGGTGAAGCGCATCCAGGCCTATCGCAAAGACCACGGTTTTGAAATCACCGACCATATCCGCGTATGCCTTGAGGACAAGCCCGAAGTGAAAGAGGCCGTGGAGCAATTCCGCGACTATGTTTGCTCACAGGTTTTGTGCGACGAGCTCTCTTTCGAGCCCCTGAGCGACGGGGATGCCCTCGAGTTTGACCACTTCCAGCTCCACGCACGCATCGAAAAAGTTTGAAACAACGCTTATCATATTAGCGGCCAAAGGCAATAGAGCCCTCCCCTAAATTGCAATACGCCAAAGAGCGTGTGCACATGTCGGCGGAATATTCCGCCGAACACAACCTTGAATACTAACAACAAACACCCTATCTGTTATGCCAGAGAAGAATAACAATATGGCCAACAATAGCAATATTGCGCCAGAGAAGAAAAGATACAGCGACAGCGAACTGGCGGAGTTTAAGGAGCTTATCCTCCAGAAGCTGGCTGTGGCTCGCGCCGATTACGACGAGATTTTGGCTGCCATGAAACACAGCAACGGAAACTCCGTGGATGACACCTCTCCCACCTACAAAGTGATGGAGGAGGGCTATACCACTCAGAGCAAGGAGGAGCTCAACACCCTGGCCGCCCGCCAAAAGAAATTTATAGACAATTTGCAGGCCGCCCTCGGCCGTATAGAGAACAAGACCTACGGTATCTGTCGCGTAACAGGCAAGCTCATCCCCAAGGAGCGCCTGCGCGCCGTGCCCCACGCCACTCTCAGCATCGAGGCCAAGCAGATGAAGCATCGCATAGACTGACATTCTCCCCCTATGACGCCCACAGAATCGTCCACCAAGCATTCCTCACTCCCCACGCAAGGCACTTTGCTTTCTCCCGCCCTGCCGCCCCACTACGCCCTCACGCGGCGCTTGGTGGCCGTGGGCGTGGTTGTCATTATTCTTCTCATCGACCAATGCATTAAGGTCTGGGTGAAGACACATTTGGCGTTGGGCGAGAGCATTCGCCTCACAGATTGGGCTTATATCTTCTTCACGGAGAACAAGGGAATGGCCTTTGGCATGGATTTTGTGGGAACGATGGTGTTATGCCTCTTCAGGATTGCGGCAATAATCTTATTGGCGTGGGCGCTGTGGGCTATAACCAAAATGCGCGACGTGAGCCTGTGGTTTGTTATCCTGTTGTCGATGATTTTGGCCGGAGCCGCAGGCAATATCATCGACAATATATTCTATGGATTGATTTTTAGTGAGACTCCCGCTTGGGAGCACTCCTCATTAGTGCCTTTCGGACAAGGGTATGGCCGTTTGATGGAGGGCCGAGTGGTGGATATGTTTTATTTTCCCATTATCCATACTACTTGGCCCGAATGGATGCCCTTTGTAGGCGGCAGGGAGTTTATATTTTTCTCGCCCATTTTTAATTTTGCAGACGCAGCCATCACCACCGGCGCCCTGCTGATGATTTTTTGCTATCACCGCACTCTCAACCGCCTTTTATCCCGCCCGAAAGGGGCGAGCGCAGACCAAGAGTCCCCGAAAAATTCTCCAGACAATGCGGCCTAAGTTTGTTAAAGGCCAATCTTTTCCCCATCCCCTCACCCCAATGATTAAGCCAACAGAGAGAAACAGTCTTTGCCTCGTGGCCAAACTGACGGCCATGATTGTGTTGGCGATATGTTTGGCCGCGTGTAAGGCAGGAAAGCCGCGCGGCATATTGGGCGAAGGCAAGATGGAGACGCTTCTTTACAAATACGAGTTGGCGCGCGCCCTCGCAGCAAACCAAGACAGCACCGACATCCGTGGGCGCGCCTATGTGCTTTCTCTATTGAGGGAAGAGGGAGTAACGGAAGCCGAGTTTGATAGCAGTTTGGTTTGGTATTACCAGCACATGGAGGTATTGCAAAAGGTGTATGAGCGCGTGGGCGCCCGCCTGAACAATGAACTGGCGCAAATGGGCGCCGCCACCAACGAGGTTACGCGCTATTCCAACCTCACCAGCGAGGGCGACACGGCCAATATCTGGCCGGGCCGCGCTTTCTACCTGCTTTCCAACAACGGTTTCAACAACAGATTTTCTTTTGACATTCCCGCCGACACCTCTTTCCTGCCCGCCGACATTTTCAAACTGAGTTTCCGCGCCGAATTCATACAGCGCATGGGCAGTCGCCACGCTGTGGCAATGCTGGCTGTGCAATACAACAACGATTCCATCGGGCGCACCGAATATCACGTCTACGGCAGTGGCGACCAAAGCATTACGCTCTCCACGGCTGCGCGTCCGATAAAGCGCGTCTACGGGTTTGTGTATATGATGAGCGGTTGGGATGAGACTCCGCGCCTGATGTTTGTGTTCTCGCCCTCATTGGTGAAAATCCACAAACCTCAGCCCACGCCTCAGCCGCCTTCTATAAAGAAAGATTCGCTTTCCACCGCCTCTGACAGCGCCAAGGCCGCCACCCCTGCCAAGCCCGATTCGTTCAAACAGCGCGCCAGCCAGTCATTGCCGGCGTCGGCCCTCCACAGTCGTCCAAAAGCGCGTAGCATGTCTCGCCCCAATGAGAGCAAGCCCCAATAGTGCGCCCCTCTGTTTGATACGGCAGGAAAAATGCGTATTGATTGCCACTTATTGATTATCTTCCGCTCCAATCAATCCGCTATGCCAATCCTTCCTCTTTCTTTTTCTCCCAATTTATTTCTTTCTCTTTCAGAATGAAACAGCGCCCATTCCCCCAATCATTCTTCTTTTCATTTATTATCGCCGTTATGGTGGCCTGCCTGCTTGTTCCGGCCGCGGTATGCGCGAAAGTCATCAATGTGAACTCGCGCAATGACCTCGGCAGTTTGGCCGCCACCATAACCAACGCCGTCTTGGACGGAGAGAAAGAAATAGATGTGGTCTTTTCCCCCAAAACATTCACGTATAAAGACAACCTGTTGGATTTTTCCAACAAGCAATGGCCGGGAGTGAAGCTACGGTTTATTGGCCGCGGCGCAACGCTCGTGGCAGAAGGGCCCGTCATCGCCAATCGCGCCAATTACGAGCGCACATTCCAGCCCGCCTACACCTACCTCTCGCTCGGCGGCAGTGTGCTTTCGCCGTGGGGCGAGATGCGCCAAACAGACCGCCTGATAGAAGTGGTGGACGAGGAGCAGAAGCTCTGCCGCCTCCATTATGATGAGGCGCCGGAGATGCCATCCACAGATTGCCGCAACACGTGGGTGCACATCAGTCAGTGGTATACCTCGGCCACCTACCGCGTGCAAAGGATTGACGGCGGCTGGGTGTATTTCACGGCCAACGGCCTCAGCTACAACAGTTCCTACAAGTGCTATAATGTGAATTTAGACTATGGCTACGGGCGCAGGATGCCCCGCTTCCGATTGTGCAACATTCCGCAAACGGACGATGCCATCAATGGCGAGGCCGCCGCCTCTGATTCCGCCTCGGCCTTAGGCCTGCCCTCTGTTTGTATCCGCAGCGGCGTCATCCACCTGCCGGACAGCATCACTTACGCCCGCGAATGCCAAGCCACCCACTTTCTCCGCATTAAAAACAGCACTCTCTCTTCCCTCAGCATCGAGGGCATCACCTTTCTGGGCAACAAGGAGAGCGGCGACTACCTGCTCACCTTTTCCGATGTCCATACCGACAGTATCTCCCTCCGCTCCTGCGCCTTTGTGGGGCTGGGCAGCGGTGCGCTTTCCGGCAACAACACCGACAACATCATTGTTTCCAACTGCACCTTCACCAGCTGCCGGCGCTACGGACTGCTCATTCAGGGCGGCACTGGCGCGCGCATTCTCCACAACTCATTCTTTCGCATGGGGCTGGCCCTGCTCAATAGTTTCTGTATCCGCGTGGCGGCCACCGACTTCCTCATTTCCGAAAACACTATCAGTGATTTCGGCTACGGCGCCATTGCCGTGGGCACATGGTGGGCCTCGCCCAAGCCCTACACCGTGAGCGGCCTTGTAGAGGCCAACACCATCTTTTATTCCCCTCAATGGCTGGGCAATATCCTCGGCCACAGTCTGATGGATTCCGGCGCTATCTATCTCTACACCCAGATGGACGACGTAAACGTGCGCGGCAATTTTATCCATCATTACACCGGCGCCCGCAGCAACCGTGGCATCTTTTGCGATGACGGTGCCCTCAACTTTACCATCGAGGGCAACATCATCCTCCACACGCCAAACTCATTTTCCATCGATTCGCGCCGCACTCTTTCCGTTGAGACCAACCCCCGCTCCCACACAGAAAAAGTGAACGTAAACAATACCATCGCCGGCAACGTTATTGATGGCAACATTCGCTTTGAGGGGCGCAACAATGAAGCCAACTGCCAATTACGGCGCAATATCTTTCTGCGCCTTCGTCCCGACAGCCTGCAAAAGAACACCCTGAACTCTCTCTCTGCCTCCACGCCGTCCACAGTGGCCGATTTTCAGGGCTTCAACCACGGTTTGTTGAAAGCCTCCGGTGCCACCCTCCGTCTTTTGCGCGCCTTACCCACGTGGCAATACTTCCGCCGCTTCGTCAGTGTGGAGTAAGGGCTTTTTTTTTGCGTTCTTATCCCAATTTTTCCCGTCTTAAATCCACATCCAATCCTTTTGACTATCGTTAACAGTACTGTTTAGATAATGTTACAGTGCTGTAACAATAA
>CAZQVW010000062.1:0-12364 GCA_964596865.1 uncultured Bacteroidaceae bacterium | reverse complement strand
AATGTTACAGTGCTGTAACAATAACTAAACAGTACTGTTAACGCAAACTATCTCGGGAAAAAATGAATTCTACACGGGATTGGCGGGCTTTTCCTCGGATTTTTTGGCCGCAAGAGCTCGCTCCAAACCGAAATACTGAAAAAAGAAACATCTTTGGCGAAATAATTGTAAAAGCATAACTACACCAACTCACTACTTTTGCACTCGAAAATAAAAGACAAGACAACGTGTACATAATACGTAGGCAATCGCAGGCAACGCAAAGCTATTAGAAAACAATGCGTTGGCAATCGAAGACAACACAAAGCTATTAGAAAACAACACATTGGCAATCGAAGATAAGACGAAAACTATCGGAAACAAAAAATAAAAGAAAGATTTGCTATGAAACGGACATTATTATCTCTTGGGCTGTCGGCTATGTCCATTACCGGTATGGCTGCATGCAGTGATGACGGAGGAAACAGAGTTTCCGCTACGGCCGACGATAACAGTGGGGACATCGCTTCGCGCATCGAGACCACCACGTCCGTACCCACCGATTATTTCAACGTAGCCACGGAACAGGGCACAGTGGAGGTATTGACCTATTCCTCACACGACTATACCGACGCTTCACTGCCCGCCACCAAGAAGCCCGCGTATATCTATCTGCCCTACGGGTATGACGCCAATAAAAAATACGACATCATCTATCTGATGCACGGATGGACGGGCACGGCGCAGGAGTATTTCGGTATGCCCTCGCGCCAACAGATGAAAAACTTGTTCGATAATATGATTCAAAACCACCTGTGCCGCCCGTTTATCGCCGTGTCGCCCACATGGGACAAGGACAACCGCGCCAAGGATTGGGGCGAGAGCACCGAGGAGGTGGCCGTATTCTATCGCGAATACGAAAACGACCTTATCCCTGCCGTAGAGAGCCATTATTCCACCTACGCCCAATCCACCGACCGCCAAGGGATTATCGCCTCGCGCGACCATAGAGTATTTGGAGGCTTTTCGCTGGGCGCTATCACCACGTGGTATATCTTTGAATACGCTTTTCCCCTGCAACGCTACTTCCTGCCTATGAGCGGCGACAACTGGCACATCGCCATGTTTGGCGGAGCCTCGCGCCCTGTGGAGACAGCGGCATTTTTGGCCACGGTGGTAGACAGCAGTGATTATAAAAACGCCTTTCACGTCTGGCACGCCGTGGGCTCCAGCGACTCGCGCTACGCCCAGACCCATAATCAAGGCATGGCCATGATGAACCTGCCCGAATTTGGGTCCACTACCTATTCCTACCACGAGCGGCCGGGCGGATTACACGATTTTAATTCCGTTTGGGAGTTTTGCTATAACGCAATCCCCTACTTTTTTCCAATCAACGACGAAAATATGAAAGATTCAGTCTATTATACTGTGAATACGCCCGTGAGCGAGCTCACCGGCGACCCCGCTTTCGGCGATTACGGCAGATTACTGTTGCCTGTGAACGAAGGTTATTGGAGCGGCAACACCTTGGGAAACATTAGATTGGTATGGTATAACAATATCAACGCCAATAAGACCGTGGAGATAGCCAATTACCTGCGCAACCAGGTGGCCCGCGGCGACACCGTCTTCTATAATATATATAATGAGAGCGAGCGCACAGCCGACCCCGAGAAGCGCAACACGGGCCTCTTCTTCTTTCGCGCGCACAGCAGCGATCCCGTCAATCACCCCATCAATTCCAAAGACCAGCCCTTTGCCATCTGCAATGCCGGTGGCGGGTTTGCGTATGTGGGGGCCATACACGACAGTTTCCCCCACGCGCTTGAACTATCCAAGCAGGGCTATAACGCGTTCGCCCTCATCTATCGCCCTGATTACGCTTATGAAGACCTGGCCCGCGCCATCGAATACATCTTTGACAACGCAGACAAGATTGGGGTGAACACGGAGGGGTATTCTCTATGGGGCGGCAGTGCGGGAGCAAGGATGGCTGCCACGCTGGGCAACAGAGCAAATCTCCGCTCGTTCACGGGGCGCAGCGACATCCCGCAGGCCGCCGCCGTAATCATGCAATACACAGGCTACACCACCGTCAAGCCCTACGATGCGCCCACATACGCCTGCGTGGGCACCAGCGATGGTATTGCCCCGTGGCGCACGATGCAAATTCGCTTGCAAAGATTGCAGGAACTGGGCATCCCTACCGAGTTTCATTCGTATCCGGGCCTCTCTCACGGTTTTGGCCTCGGCACAGGCACGGTGGCAGAAGGTTGGATAGACGATGCCATCAATTTCTGGCAGCGTCAGCACTCGGCCACCGCCATCCACAGTGCCACGGTCGCCACCACGCCTGATTATGCCTCCCGTTCCCGCCGCAACACCATCTACGGATTAGACGGACAGCGCCGCAACAGCATGCACCGCGGCATCAATATCCTCAATGGCAAGAAAATAAAACTAAAATAACCAATAATTCATCATGCAACACATAGATTCTATTCCAATTGGCAAGTCTCCCTTTACAGACCCCGCCGTGGCAAAATTACTAAGCGAGAGGGAGGTGAGACAACTGTTTCCACAAATCTTTAAGGCCACAGAAAGCAACCCCGCCTACCCGGACCAGCTCCACACGTTCGTGGGCGATTGCAGTAGTACGAGCCAAGTGGTGGCGATGGTGCCGCAAGGCGATGTTCTATTCACCGATAATAAAATCGATGGCGAGTGCCTAATCTCGGTGTTAGGCGAACGGGTGAGCGCCGACTATCTCGATTTCTTGGAGCAGATGCAAATAAGTTATATATTTGCAGGGCTAAACGGTACGGACAAGGAAATGATGCGCCAGCGGCTTGCTCACGATTTCGGAATATTAAAGCTACGCCCGTATTAGGCAAGAAAAGAAAATTACAACGATGAGAAACAAACTCCTTTCGCTCATAATCAGCGCGGCCACAATCCTGCCAATCTGCGGTTGTGGCCAATCAAATAACAATCTCAAAACAAAAGATACTATGGACAGTACAAACAAAACATTAGTGGTGTATTTCTCCTACACCACCGGCAACACCAAGGGCATTGCCGAGCAGGTGGCAAAAAGCCTGGGGGCCGACATCATCGCTCTGGAGCCCCAGACGCCCTACTCCACCGATTACGACAAGGTGGTGGAGCAAGGGCAGGACGAGGTGAACAGAGGTTTTCGCCCAAAGCTGAAACCGCTGGGCATCAACCTCAAAGATTACTCTCGCGTCATCGTGGGTTCGCCCACATGGTGGTATGCTCCGGCACCTGTGGTGATGAGCTTTCTGGAGGGCAACGACCTCACCGGCAAGACGGTGGTGCCCTTCCTCACCAACGCCGGTTGGCCCGGCCACGCCATCAAGGATATGACCGAGGCCGCCAAAAAGAGCGGAGCCACGGTGGAGAAAAGCCACGCATTCCGATTCTCCTCGTCCATGTCCGAGCGCGACAAGATGACAACACCCCAAAAGGAGCTCACCGATTGGATAAACAGTTTGAAATAAGGCGGCGGGGCAATGTTATCAGACTACAAACCCGAAGGGCATAGTCAAAAGCAAAAGGAATAAGGCCGAAAGGCAAATTTCGCGGCTTTTTATCCCCAAGATTTGGTAAATTCACGGTATTTGGCAGGTCATTAATGGCCTGCCTTTTAATTTTTCATTAAATTTGCACGGCACATTGGTGTGGCGCGACTATAAAACAGCGCGCAAAATCTAATATTACTTCTATTCTCACCCTAATACTATGCACTTTGACAAGTCAAACATGATTATCGACCACGACCTCCAACGCTTGGGCACAGAGGAAGTGAACGAAATGGTGGCTCACATCCTTTGTTACGAAGGGACGCTCGATTTCAAGTTCGATAACCGCCCTTTCCGCTTGGAGGCTCAATGCGCCATGATTATTACCGTGCAGCGCCTGCTGGAGGACATTCAGCCCTCGCCGGATTTCAAAGCAAAATGCGTGTATATCATCCAGCCCTACTTGGAATATTGCTCGCCGCGCAGCAATTACGGCATCAAGGGGTCGTTCTCGCTGTTTCAAAACCCCGTGATGCACTTGCAGCACGAGCAATTCGAATACCTCGACATGGATTTCCACTTTATTGAGTATCGGTATAACCAAGACACCCACCGTTTTCAGGACGACATCATGTATTGCTGCACTCAGGCACTGTTTCTCGACTTTTTCGATGTCCGCGCCCATGAGCTCAACGATGACCAGCAGCCAGTTACCGAGCAAAACGCCTCTATCATATCGCGATTTATGTCGCTACTAAACGAAGGAAATTATGTAACCCAGCGCGAGGTAACGTGGTACGCAGATAAATTGTTTGTTACGTCAAAATACTTGTCGGAAGTGTGCAAAAGCGTGAGCGGCCACGCGGCCAACTATTGGATCAACCGCTTCACCACCATTCATATACGCCGCCTATTGCGCGAGCGCGACCTCACATTCACACAAATCTCCGATATGTTTCATTTTTCCTCCCCCGCCTATTTTTCCCGCTTCGTTCAGAAAAATCTGGGCGTTACCCCTTCTGCGTTCCGCCAATAATATCAGAAATATAAGTAGGGGCGGATCAGCCGCGTAGCGGCGTGTTATCCGCACAACAACCGGAACGGGTGGTAATCACTGTATGGCGTGTTGCCATATCGGGCAATAGAGCGGATAACCGGAACGGTTGGAAAACAAGAATTTGGCATAAAGTCCAAAGTAATGGGCTGTTATCACGCTTCCACGGGAGATATAGCAACAATTACGAGCCTCTCTGTTGCCTGCCGCTAAAAACCGAGGCCATTCTGGTCGAGCCATTGAGCAAGCAGGTCGGCCAGTTCCTTATTATTGAGGTCTTGCATAAGGAAATGGGTATTGCCGCGAATGCCCAGTTTGGGCAATTCGATGAGCGAGGCGTTTCCGCCATTCTTGTTCACGCAAGCCACAAACTTGCGAGCCATCTGCAGGCGCACGCGCCAGTTTTCGCCGCCAAGATTGTTGCTTGTGCGCTCGGGAATATAGTCGCCGAAATAGAGCACGATAGGAATCTTGGTGAGATTAAGAAAATCAGTCCGTTTTACAGGAATGGGAGCGCAACCACCAGTGAGCCCGTCTATTTTATCCGGTTGCTCGTCCTCGGGAAAGACGAAAGCGCCCGGCTCATAGGCCACCACGCCCTTGACAGTGGCGGGATTGGCCATTGCCACAAGCCACCCCGTTACGCCGCCAGCCGAATGGGTCACCAAGATATTGTCGCCCAAGCGCTTGTTGAGGGCATTGAGCGAGGGGACGTCCTGAGTGTGGTCGGAGAGGTCGGGCGTCATCTCGCGGAAGAACTGGGAGAGGTAGGCCGAATCAACAGGAAACTGCACACCCTTGTTATATTTAGGCCATACGCCAATCCTCCAGATGTCAAACCAAAACATTTCGTCGGCCAACGGCTTTAGCTCCTTGGTGGCGGAGGTGCGGCCGGCTCGCCCACGGCCAGGGAGATCCACAACATAAGTGGAATAACCACGGCGGAGCATTAAAGTGGAGAAACCCTCGCGGCCATCGGGCGTCATCTCCCAGCAAACACCGCTACCGCCGTAACCGTGCACAAATACAAGTGGATATTTGCGTGCTCTGGCGGGAATTTGGTAATCCACAAAAGCATGGTCTACTCGCGCGCTTTGCCCAGTCTCCACCTGCTTGTCCCATCCCACGAATTTGGAGTTGTCATACAGCCCTTCGCGCTGGATCGTTTTTCCACCAACAGAGAAATGCCCCTGCTTCTGAATAACAAGGGGCGCTTGGGCTCCCGCTGTGAGAGACACGGCCAATATTGCCATCATCAAAACTGTGTTTTTCATTTTTTTTTGTTTTATAAACTGGTTAGAAGGCTTCTTTGTCTTTCTGTTTGCAAAATTAGCCGTTTTTCCACTTATAAGTCTAACAAAAATGTCAGCAAAACACACCATTTATTCGGGAAAACGCCATCGCGGAGTGAAAACTGTTCGGCACATCGCCCCCTTGATGAATTGCAAACAGCGGCGAGCGCGATTCTAAACGCCATCGCAGCGATGGATAGCCTCCACAGGGCAATGTCCAAAGCAGTTGCCGCATTGCAGGCAGTTGTCTTGGGCGAACCAACAGGACTCTGCGTCCGAAAGAAGTAGCGCTATAAGGGAATTAGCTCAAAGAAGAGGGTACAACAAAAAGGAGGGAAAAGAAATAGACATTGAGAAGATTAATCCAGCAATAGCGAGAAATGGGCGTCTGCAGGCAGGGGAACTTGCGCGCACACGGGCACAGACATAATTGGCACACGCGCAAACACTTTCAGCTGAAATAAGGATTTGGTTTTCTCCAATTCTTCGGGCGTATGCGCGAAGATTTCCAATACCACTGGCTTACCATCTATTATCTCAACGAAAAGCACGGCTTTCCACGGATCTTTCATAGAGTAGACTCCGCCACCCGACATTTCGCACACTTCCCATTGGTCGATATAATATTGCAGGTCTTGCAGTAAGTAATGGTTGCGCTCATTGATATAGCCACAAGAAAATTTCAGCACATCTGATACCGCGTTCAAGTCATCTACATCCAGTTTGCGCAGGCCATCGAGCTTCTCCTGCTGAATGAGGTATTTAATATAATCGTGAGTGTGGCGGAAATCGAAGTGGCGCGCATACCAATCAGCCACTTCCGCGTTGGCAGGAATGAGGAAAGCGTAATCCATCCCCTTTTCCGCCATATATACAAGCATTTGGCGCATCACATCGCGGGCGTAACCGTGGCCGCGATACTCCGGCAATGTGGCAATGCCGGAGACGTAGCCCAACAGATAATCGCGCGGCCCATTTTTCTCGCTCAAACCGTATGTGAGGCATTGACTTTGACTCGCCACCACCCCGCCGCGCAAAGAATGCACGAAAGTATTCTCATCGTTGGCGCGGCGGTTGAAATATAGGTTGATAAGCTCCTCACTGTCGTCGAAGCAAATCCGCCATAAGTGGCGGCATTGTTGCTCCACCTCTTTATTTCTAAGCATTTTCCGTGAGGGTATATTTGCGTAACCAAATCAGGGGCTGATAAGTTTGTTTGGCCTGTCTAAGACCAGGGATGCCGAGGTCTTCCTCGCGATTGATGAGGGCAAAATTATCGGGCAGGTGGAGCACAAACTCATTGTTGATGGCGGCATAAGCGCCCACATAGTTGCTGTCGGCTTTCTCCACGCACACATCAAAGCGCGAATCGTCTATCGGCGCGCCGTATGTGAAAGCCACAAGGTTGCCGTCCACATAAATCACGCCACCGATGGCTTGCAGTTCCTCCCAGTGGTCAAAGACATAATGAATTGCCACGCGCTCGTCTTTCTCCTCCTGCGTATGCCCGAGGTCGAGGCCTTTATTAATCCATGATTTATCCAAAGCAAGGCAGGCAGGGATGTCTGCGCTGGTAAGAGCGTGGTATTCGTATTGCGGATATGTGCGGCGAAAGCGGTTGAGAAAATTGCGCTTGCTTTGCAGTTTGTGGCCGGCGAGGGTGGAGAGGGCCGTGCGGTCGTAGACATAATCACTGTCCTTATCGCTGTATTCGGCCGTGAAGCGTTGGGGGAATGTCTGGAGATAATACGGCAACATCTCCTCGTTCACGCCCATAATCACCAGAGGGTCGCCATGCGTGGCGGCATCGGCTTTCATCATCTCCACCATCTGGGGCAGATCCTGCGGCTTAAAACGGAGGGAATAGGTATAATGACCATTGTAAAGGAAGCGAGCGGCGTAATTGCCCTGCCATCCGGCAATCTCGGTGTGATAGGTGTGTTGCCAGCAACAGAGATTGATAATTGAAGTGTCGCACCCGCGGGGATAAATCAGTCCTTCGCGCTTTAATAGTGGGGCGCACGATTGCGGCGTGGCCGTCTGAAAATCAAGTGTGGGCATAGGCTATTGAAATGAAGTCTATGATTTATAAATAAACTATTTGCTGCGCAAAATTAATGCTTTCTATTATTTTATGTTGCAAACAAGGCAGAAAAAATGAGTGGTATCGGTGGCTCACTCACAAAGAAGTCATAGTTTTACCCCCACTAATCGGAGGGCATCCATAAACTCACGAAGACTCCCCCTGTCCCGAATGCGCGCCTGCCCCTTTGGGCGCGCATAATATGGCCAGAAAAACATAAGACTACCCTGATGGTGCCGGATAAGATTCGCCAAGCAGCGTTAAATCTTCGCCCGCAAACGCAATCGGCGAGGTTGGCGTACCGTTCTTATTGCTCACGTGCCTGCCATTTACGCTCAATGTGGTACTTATCGGTTTCCTACAAAGCATAGAGGAATACAATCCGTCCACATTCTTCACGCTCTTGCGTAGCTGTATCTTTATCATTCCGTGCTTTATCCTACTGCCAAAAGCAATTGGCATCCACGGCCTGTGGTTGGCCGAACCCCTATCGGAAATAATCACCCTTGTCTTGCTTCTTATCTATTACCTTAGGGCAAAAACAAAATAAAAGGGCGCCCCTCGCCCACAAAGACACAACTAATAAAGCAGGCTTCCTTGCGGAAACCTGCTTTTATTTTTGCAACGTGGCTACGGCCTTATTTCTTGCCGTGCACCTCGTCGGAAACAGTGAGCTTTTTGCGGCCCTTGGCGCGACGCATAGCCAATACGCGGCGACCATTCTTTGTGGACATGCGCTGGCGGAAGCCGTGCTTGTTGTTTCTCTTACGGTTGTGGGGTTGGAAAGTTCTTTTCATGACTTTATTTCTTTTATTCTTATTTTCTGTGAGTTGTCTATAAGTGTTTGCGTTTCTTGTGCGCGATAGCCGAAGCCAAACGGCAATCATGCGCAAGCCCACCGCCCTCTCTCGCCTCCTAAAGCAACCTCTACAGGCAAGGCGCAGTCTAAAACGCGGGTGCAAAGTTAGAAAATATTTCACATATATCAATTATTTACGCACCTAAAAATGCCATTTACACACTTTTTTCGTCATCTCCCACTGATTTTAAGACGCAAATCGCTGAAATATTGCATGATTTTTATAACTTTGCACACGCTTTCAAGCAATAATACCCTTTGTAAACACTAAATCCATTTACAAGATATGATTAAATCACAGGACATCAAGAAAGGCACCTGCATCCGCATGGATGGCAAACTCTATTTCTGCATCGACTTCCTCCACGTGAAGCCCGGCAAGGGTAACACCATCATGCGCACCACATTGAAGGACGTGGTCAGCGGTAATGTGCTGGAGCGCCGCTTCAATATCGGCGAAACCCTCGAAGACGTGCGCGTGGAGCGCCGCCCCTATCAGTATAGCTACGCCGAGGGCGACAATCTCCATTTCCTCAATCAGGAAACTTGGGACGACGTGGTCATTCCCCGCAATGACATCACCGGCGTAAACTTTATGAAAGAGGGCGATGTGGTGGAAGTGGTGAGCGATGCCGACACCGAGACCATCCTCTATGCCGAAATGCCGGTGAAGACCATCCTGAAGGTTACCTATACCGAGCCCGGCGAGAAAGGCAACACCGCCACCAACACCCTGAAGCCTGCAAAGGTGGAGACCGGCGCCGAAGTGCGCGTGCCTCTCTTCATCAACGAGGGCGAATACATCGAGGTGGACACCCGCGACGGCTCCTACGTCAATCGCGCAAAGAAATAATTTCGCCTACCGCCACAATTAATTCTAAAACACGCGCTTTGGCCTCACAATAAAGCCCAAAAGCGCATTAGTCACCACACTGTGGCAAAAATAATTTCCCGCAATCTCCGTCTTTACGGCGATTGCGGGAAATTTTGTTTATAGACATTATCTACGCTACTTCACGAGCACCTTTTTTGTTGTCCCGTCATCATACTTTATAACATTGATTCCGCGCTCCGGCGCATAGATACGCTGTCCACTTATGTTGTAGCGCGCCACTACCGTCTTTTCTGTTTTCACAGACCCGCCTATTCCCAACGGATTATCATCTTCCACAATATTTGTAAAATCCTTCCACACATCGGCCGCACTATAAAGGGCTGAAGTGCCGGTGGGCACATACAAATAGCAGTCGTCTTTATCCACCATGAGGAATACCAAGAACGAATACGGGTCGTCAGAGAAATCCAATGGCTCCGACCAAGCCACAGAAACCGACTTCAAATTTGAGCAAGCCCCAAAAGCACTGCCCCCAATCTCCTTGACAGATTCCGGAATGGTAACTGAGGTTAAATTCCTGCAATAATAAAAAGCACTCTCGCCAATACTGGTAACTGAGGAGGGAATATCCACCGTAGTTAAGGCGGTATACCTAAAAGCCTCCTTGCCAATACTCGTAACAGAATTAGGAATTTCCACCGCCTTCAATCCAACGCAGTTTGCAAAAGCACAGTCGCCGATAGTTGTAATAGAGGTAGGAATCGTTACAGTCACTTGTGATGACCCCACATACCCATATTCTGAAAACGCATAAGGACTGATGAGTGTAGTGCCTTCTTTTATATCAATAATCGCTTGTTTGCCCTTGGCTTTATAAAACACATTATTAATATAGATATTGCCACTCAATAGTTGGCGAGTCTGCCATTCCGTATCCTCAAAAGCATCCTTTCCCACATACGTAACTGAGGCTGGTATCGTTATCTCCCTCAAGTCATCGCACCCCTGGAAGGCTTCATCGCCTATGCTGGTAACGGAATTAGGAATTACGATAGATTTCAAGGCATAGCACGAGGCGAATGTGCCTGCGTTTATGCTCGTCAGCCCGTTGGGAATGTTCACAGTCTTCAATTTATAGCACCCATTGAAGGCGTATTCGCCAATATTTTCCACTGCGTCCGGAATACTCACTGTTTTCAATTTGGAACAGCTCGCAAAAGCATTATTCCCGATGTTAGTAACCTTATTCGGAATCTCCACCGACTCCAAATTTGAGCAACCGTAAAACGCATGTCCGCCGATACTTGTCAATCCGCTCGGCAACTCTATCGATGTCAAATAACTATAATTCCAAAACGCGGAATCGCATATCATTGTAACGCTGGCAGGCAGCACAATCCTCTTTACGCTCTCCGCACCAACGGGCAACGCCTTTGTGATACCCTCAGCATAAATTAATGATGCCATACTGTCGCATTCGTAAAAGGCTTCTTCACCAACATACTTCACACCAACCGGAATAGTTACCGTTTTTAGTCCCGCACAATAGAAAGCGCCACTACCGATGGTATCAATAGAATTGGGCAAGTCGATAGTCGTCAAATTCGAGCAACCGTGAAACGCATGCTCTCCTATCTTCCTCACAGAATTTGAGATTGTTATCGACGACACACTTGAATAGAAAAAAGCCTCCTCGTCAATACTTCTTACTGTATTGGAAAGGATTACCGCCGTTACATTCGGCGTTATGCCGACAATTCTTATCGCCCTTTCACAGCCCTCGCCAAACGTTAATTCCTTAACATTGCAATCCTCAAATACGTATGCGTAACTAATATCTGAATTGGAAATCGTCAAAGCCTCTAATCCTTTGCAAGACGCAAAGGCCTGCTTGCCCAACTCCGTCACTGAATGCGGAATAACGATGGATTTCAGTTTACTACATCCGTAAAAAGCGTATTTACCTATGCGCGTAACTGTGTTTGGGATGGCAATCGAGCTCAATTCACTACAACCACGAAAAGCTTCTTCCCCAATTGTTGCTAAAGAACTGGGCAACACCACAGAAGTCAAACCGCTACACCCTCTAAATGTGCCATCTTCAATGGTATTTACCGAGTTGGGAATAATCATCGTCTTCAGCCCACTACAATTCTCGAATGCTTTTTCACCAATACTGGTAATCGAACCGGGCAACGTTATCGATGTCAGATTATCTCTTGACCTAAACGCCGTTTCCCCAATACGAGTAACATTATAAACGTGGCCATAACTCGTAACGGTCGCCGGAATCACAATATCCGTCGCCTCGGTATATATTTCCCATACCTCGCAAGAGCCATCCTCCATCTCCATGTACTCAATCCCGTCCACATCAAAAGCCAATGCCCCCAATGTAGTGAACGAACAAAATAGAAAAATTAAAAATCTAACCATAATATAACCTGTTAATCAAATAAATACGATTTTATCTCGCAAATGACTTGCAAAATTACTAACATTTTTCGCAAAATAAGCGGTAGCAAAAGAAATTTTGGCTCAAAATCTCACGTTTCCCCGTACTATCCCGCGCACTTCTCTACTTAATTAACATTTCTCCCGTACTAATTCATACAAATTCCCACTTAAACCGCATTTTTCTCGCGATAATTCGCCTTTTCCCCGAGATAGTTTGCGTTCACAGTGCTGTAACATTATCTTAACAGTACTGTTTAGTT
>CAZQVW010000061.1:0-12508 GCA_964596865.1 uncultured Bacteroidaceae bacterium | reverse complement strand
GGGCGGATAACACGCCGCTACGCGGCTGATCCGCCCCTACATGGCCAATACAAACACTTTCTTGTCTTGCCAAACACCAATAATCACGAAACGGCTGACTTTTTCAGCAGCCTCGTTTTATACCCGCCCGCAAAAAGAAACAGCAATATTCTGGCATTCATTACATTAATCGCGTTTGTAATCGGTGGGCGTGTATAAAACACCCCAGAATTTATTACCTCAAATTTTGAGAGCCCCGCAAAACAGAGCCCTACAGGTTTGATAGAAGGGCATTAAAGGCCAAAAAAAAGACCTATATGCCAAAGGAGGATTGGCATATAGGTCAAAGAAAATAGGGGGTAATAAAATTCTTTACAGTAATCGGATTCCATCGGCTTCGAGGGCGATGAGGCGTTCCTTGTAGAGGGCACCCACGGCGCGCTTGAAGGTCTTTTTGCTCACTCCGTAGTAATCGTAGATCTCATCGGGGGCAGAACTATCCGTGAGCGGGATAAAATGATTTGGCTTGTCCTTCAAGCTGTGGAGCAGGGTTACGGCAAAATCCTCCACGTGGGCGCGGCCGCCAAGTTGCAGTGAGAGATCCACCTTGTCATCGGGGCGGATGTGGTGGACGTAGGCTTGCAACTTGTCGCCGATGTTAAGATTGCGGAATACTTCGTCCTTATACAACAGTCCTTCGGTCTTGGTGTCAAGGATGATGGCCTTGTAGCCCAATTCTGTGCGGCGATGGATTAGTATAGACACTTCCTGTTTTTCTTTCAGGGCCGGTTTGCCGTGAAAGAGGAACTGATTGATGCGCGAGGAGGCCGTGATTCTGCCGCTGCGCTCATCGATATAGACGTAGACCACATAGCTGTGGCCTTTCACCATCTTCACCCTTTGCTGGGAGAAGGGCACAAAGAGGTCTTTCAATAGCCCCCAATTCAGAAAGGCGCCGTATTCGTTGAGCCACGATACTTCGAGGTAGGCAAAGTCGCCCACCTTGCAAAGCGGCGTCTCCGTGGTGGCCACTGGGCGGTTTTGCTGGTCTAAGTACACAAAGACTTCCACCTCGGAGCCCGGGTGCATGTCGCGGGTGGTGTATTGTTTGGGCATCAGGATTTCCAATCCGTTGCCGCCGTCCAAGTATGCCCCGCTCTCGGTGAAGCGGGTGATGGTGAGGGAGTTGTAGTCGCCCAGTTTAGTTTTCATTTTCGGAGATAGGAGTGGTGGGTGAAGGGGTGAGGGAAGGCTCGGCCGGAGTGTCCGCCGGAATTGGCGTGGAGAGGGCAGAGGCTGCGTCCGGCTTGGTTACCAGTCCGTCCACGAGGTGAATGGTGCGGTCGGTGAGTGAGGCGAGTTGCTCATCGTGGGTAACGATGACAAAGGTCTGCCCAAAGCGGTCGCGCAGGTCGAAGAAGAGTTTGTGGAGCTCTTCTTTGTTTTTGGAATCCAGACTGCCTGAAGGCTCATCGGCCAGAATAATGCCCGGATTGTTTACGAGGGCGCGCGCCACGGCTACGCGCTGGTTTTCTCCGCCGGAAAGTTGCTTGGGCTTATGGTCGGCGCGGTCGGAAAGGCCGAGATAGGTGAGCAGTTCATCGGCGCGCTTGCGGGCTTGGCTTTTACTTCTGCCCGCAATGAGGGCCGGAATCATGATGTTTTCGCGGGCGGTAAATTCCGGCAGGAGTTGATGGAATTGGAATACGAAACCGATACGCAGATTGCGCACTCGGGCCTGCTCCTTAGCGCTGAGGCCTGTAACGTCCTGGCCCTCGATGAGGACATTGCCGGTGGTGGGCGTATCCAATAGGCCCATAATCTGTAGCAGGGTGGTCTTGCCGGCTCCGCTGGGGCCCACGATGCTCACTATCTCGCCCTTTTCTATGTGGAGCGAGATGCCCTTCAATACCTGGAGGGAGCCGAAGCTCTTGGTGATATTGCGGATGGTTATCATTGCTTTATAATAGATTGGAATGCTTGTTGAAATAATTTGATAGATGCATAGAAAAAGAACGTAGAAGGATTGATGGGGGCGTAAGCCGGCGGCCTCTTAATTTATAATCTTACTTCAATCCCGAGGTGAAGGCCGCATGGTGGCTTTGCAGGTTGTGCTGGTCCGGATAGATGAGCATCATTGAATTAGTGGGGAAAGCGTCCACCAATTGCTGCCGCAAATGAGCCATGGCCGGCTGATAAGACACCGACCCCGCGCGAGCGGCCACCACCACAAGCATGTGGTCGTCATTAATCTGATTGCTAAGAAGGGTGAGGTGGGCATAGTCGGAGAAAGGCGAATGCGTGGCTTTCACCTTGACGTAGTGATGGCTGCGGCGGTCTTCTATTAATGGCCAAATCTCGTCATCACAATGAAAGACGATGCGACAACCTGTTTGGCGCGCCAGCCTAAGGACGTGATTGAGCCAACGCACAAATCCCTGTTCTTTCTCCGCCTTTGGGGGCACCACCACGTGGATCATCCTAATGGTATTTATGGGCCGCTGACTGCGCAGAATTAATAGCAGACTGCGAATATCCAACAGTCCCGCCCAAACGGGATGAAGGCTTTCTTCTATCATCACTTCGGAGGTTTCAAAGTCCTTCATCATGTGGCTTAGGCCCGTGATGATATTGACGCTGGAGCGCACCACCTTTTTCATATTCACTCCGATGGCTGCAGCGATGAGCGCCGCCTCTTGCACTAACGTGCGTGCCTTTTGAATTTCGCGCTCGTTGCCTATGGCGTCCACCACAAAGCGCACACCCACCAAGGGCGTTGTGGAGCGGTGGGGCCGCATCAGAATGGCGGTCTTCACCAGTTCGGGCATGCTCTCGCGCTCGTTCATCACCACCAGCATCTTGTCTTCCTCGCCGCCTTGTTCCTCTTCGCTCACCTCCTTTAGGCTAAGCCGCTTGGCCGCTATCTGGGTGAGGACGGCACTGAAGATGCAGCTCACCAATATCAGCATTACCACCACATTTAGCAACCATTCCGGAGCTTTCACCGCCACTACGATTGCCAACGCACCGGCGGCATGGGCGGAGGTGAGGCCACAAATCATTATCAAACTGTCGGTATCCAATTTCCATAGCCTTGCCACCAGCCATGAGCTTAGGCATTTGGTGGCAATACCGATGACCACAATCACGCCCGCCAAGGCGAGCAATTCGGGGGTGTGGAGGATAAACCTCACATCTATGAGCATGCCCACGCCAATGAGGAAATAAGGAATAAACAGGGCGTTGCCCATAAAATCTATGTGCCCCATCAGTGGCGCTGCGGGCGGAATATAGCGATTGAGCACCAGACCGGCCAAGAATGCGCCAAGCACTCCCTCCAGCCCGAGGGCATCGGCTGTGCCCGCCATTAATAGCATCAGTGCCATCACAAAGATATATTGCAATACATCGTCGGCCAAATGGCGGAACACCCACCTCACCACTCTGGGCAAGACAAATACCGAAAGTGCGCCCAATATTGCTAATCCCAAAATCTCCCATACCCACATCGGCACGACCTGAGTGGCGGAAGATTCGCCTGCGGCATTGCCAGACCCATAATGCGGGTCGGCAATCACCACCAATGCTAATATTAGTGAGAGCATTGTCATCACCGACGAGAGAGTGGCCGAACGATGACCGGCCAGTCCGTAGCGCTTCACTGTAGAGAAAGCCACCATCGTGTGGCTGGACAAGATTGCAGCTATCACGGTGGTTACAAACAAATCCAAATGAAGCACCCAGCGCGCCACCGCAAAGCCTGCCACAAAACTTACGCCCCAACTGATAAGGCCCGACGCCACCATCCTCAGCGTCTTTTCTTTCAAGACCGTGGCGTCCATGCTCAATCCCGCTGTAAACATGATATACAGCAGGCCTACCTGACCGAAGATCTGAAAACTGTCATCGCGGGCCAGCAATCCGAAGCCGCCTGGCCCCACAGCCATGCCTGCCAACACCATGCCCACCAGTGGCGGCACCTTTATGCGCTCACACACCAATGGTACCAGCAACAACATCACCATCACGCAACACATAATCAGCGTGGGGTCTTCTATCGGCAAGAGTGTGGGGATTCCAATCATATAAGGTAGGCTAATTGTTGGGACGGGGACACTTTGTTATAAAGAAAAGGGAGAAAATCGCAATGGCCGGGCAATATGCTGTAAAGAAAAGTGGATTAATTATAAAGATTAGTGGACTAATTGTAAGGAAGAATGAATCAATTGTAAAGAAGAATGAATCAATTGTAAGGAAGAGTGAGTCAGTTGTAAAGAAGAATGGGATAATTGTTATAACTAATCAAATTGTTATAAGGAATAGAGGGATAATTGTTATAACGTGGAATGAATTGCTCGGCTATATATTGTTCCCGCTCGGCAAAAAGCCAAGCGGGAACGATATAATCCTAATCTGTTACGGTGAAACGAATGGGGTCGTCATACTGCTCCTGCAGTTGGCGGAGCTGTTTTTTCAATTTCTGGGTGAGCTTCTCTGTGCCGGGCTTGCCGTAGAGGTTGTGCATGTTCTCGGGGTCGGTCTTGAGGTCGTAGAGCTCCCACTGGTTTACGTCGCCATAAAAGCGCATGAGGGAATAGCGCGGTGTGCGGATACCAAAGTGGCGGTTCACCTTGTGTTCGTCGGGATATTCGTAATAATGATAATAGAGGGCTTTGCGATGCAGCTTTGAAGGCTTCACCTGCTGGCCGGAACGGGTGAGCAGGTTTTTCGACCCGCCGTCAATCTCGGCAAGGAAGCTCTCGCCTTGAATATCCGAGGGCACTTTCACTCCCGCGGCTTCCAGGAATGTTGGCGCGTAGTCGATATTTTGCACCATTACGTCGCTCAATCCTTTCTTTCCGCCGTATTGTTGCGGCATGCGCATAATCAGCGGGGTGCGGAAGCTCTCTTCATACATAAACCTCTTGTCAAACCAGCCGTGTTCGCCCATATAGAATCCTTGGTCGGAGGTATAGACCACAAGGGTGTTTTCCAAAAGGTTGTTGTCCTTCAGATATTGATAGAGGCGGCCCACATTGCGATCCACAGAGTGGATAACCCTAAGATAATCCCTCATATACTGCTGGTATTTCCAGTTGGCCAATTCGCGTCCGGTGAGTTTGTCGGCCTTAAACTTGGCGATGATAGGGTCGTAGTGGCGATCCCACGCGGCTTGCTGGGCGGGATTGAGGCGATGGCGGTAGAAATAATAGCCGATGCCCTCCAATCCGGGGTTATCTGAATGGATGGTGCTGTCTTTGTCGGCCATTTTCAGGTCGTAGACGATGTCCATATCTTTTATGATAGACATTTTCTGCTCCTTGGCGGCTTGGCGTCCTTCATAGTCGTCCCAGAAGGTTTCCGGCAGGGGAAAGGTAACGTCGGAGAAGAGGTCGAGGTCGCAGGTGTCGGGCATCCATGTGCGGTGGGGGGCTTTGTGGTGTACAAACAGGCAGAAGGGCTTGTTTGGGTCGCGTTTGTTTTGCAGCCAATCGATGGCGAGGTCGGTGGTGATGTTGGTGGCGTAGCCATCGCGCACCAGGCGCTTGCCATTGCAGATAAAAGTGGGGTTATAGTAGTCGCCTTGACCGGTGAGAATGTCCCAATAGTCGAACGCGGCCGACGAAGGGTCGCTGACGAGGTGCCATTTGCCAATCATCGCGGTTTGGTAACCATTTTCGCGCAATAGCTGCGGGAAAGTCTGCTGACTGCCGTCAAACGACTTGCTGTTGTCGGTGAATCCGTTGGCGTGGCTGTGTTTGCCGGTGAGCATACAAGCGCGGCTGGGCCCTGAAAGCGAATTGGCCACAAAGGAATTGGTGAAGCGCACGCCCTCGTTGGCCAGACGGTCGATATTTGGCGTCTGGATATAGCGCTGGTCGTAGGCGCTGATGGTCTGATACGAGTGGTCGTCGCACATGATGTAGACGATGTTGAGAGGTTTTCTTTCGCCTCCGGCATTCTGCGCGGACGAAAGCACGGGCACCGAGGCCATCATGGCACTGCTGCCGGCTGCCACAAAGAGCAGTTTGTTTTTGATTTCGTTCATGGTGTTATTGGATTATGGATTTTTGTTTTTGATTGGGGTATTAAAGGGAGTGAAGGGGCTGTGAGAAAATATTGATTGTGGAATTTAGACTATGATTGGTGGTTGTGGGCAGTATGGGCCAATCGGCCCGATTTTTCTTGTGATATTATTCGGGCAATAGTTCGCCTGGCTCGGGCAGGTCTTGGAATCCTTCTCCATAGATGTTATACGCATCGGTGATGACGATAAACGCTTCGGGAGCCATCTGCTTGATGATTTTCTTAAAGCGGCTAACTTCCTTATTCGTTACCACCAGCATGAGCATGTCCTTTTCTTTGCCGGTATATAGCCCACTGCTTTTGATACAAGTGGCGGAGCGTTCCAATTGGTCTACTATATAATGGCGTAGCTCCTCCATTTTATTAGCGCCTATGATAAAGATAATCTTGTTGTCCTTGAAACCATTTATTACCGTGGCCAACACGCGGGTGTTCACAAAGATGGCTATCAAAGAGTATAGTGAGAGATAGCATTTTTGTGGGTTGCCGCCATCGCCGGTGCCTATGCCGAAGCCAATCACCAGCAATCCGAACAATACCACCGCGCCATCCACAATCAATAGTGAGCGCGAGAATGGGATGTGCAGGTATTTTTGCATTAGCATGGCTGCAATATCTGTTCCGCCGCCCACGGCGTGGTGTCTGGCCACAAGGCCGGCGCCCAAGCCTATGCATGCTCCGCCGATGATGGCTGTGAGCATGAGGTGTTGGTGTAGATCCAAATACCCATAGGCTATCTTTGAGGAGTCTAATGCCTGAAGGGACGCCGCATCGGGATATGCCAGCAAACTGATGCTATTCATTATCAGCGGCGTTACGAGGGCTGCAACGATGGTGCGACTGCTGAGCTTGCCGCCAAGGAAACACAACGCCAAAATATCCAACGGAATCTCAAAAGCATAACTGATGGTTCCGATTTGGAGCGAAGGGATGATATTATGGATTACAATGGAAAGGCCGTAGATGCCTCCGGGCACGAGGTCGTAGGGGTTGATAAAGAACACGAAGCCGGCCGCCAGGATAGTGCTGCCCAGCAGGATAAATAGCCAGTCAGTCCACCAGCGGATGTGGGTGGCCGGTTCAATAATGTTCTTTATAGATAATGTAGGCATCTTTGTAAATTGATTTTTGCCCTCGTTGGTTTGTGTCTGGCCGGATTATTTTCTTTTGCTCTGGTCGTAGCGAATGGCTTGCTCCACGCGCAGATTAAGGCGCTGCAGATTGATGGTGTCTACACACTCACTGTTGGCGGCGAGGCTCACTGTGTTGGCGCTATCGCGGGGCAGGAGAGTGTAGCCTCCCTGTTCCAGATAGAATGCACCCGGATATTCGGCGGTGGCGCCGTGGCCGTAGTCGTAGCGAGGCTCGTTGGGTTTGCCCTGAGTGTGGCCAAAGTTCACCATATTGAAATGATACCATTTGCTATCCTTAATCGAGCGGGCATAACCGTTGCGGTAATAGGCGCGGCGGTATAGATAACCGCCATCATCGGTGAAATTCTCCAAGAAAGAGTACCACGACCCGATATTATGCGTATAGCCGCTCTCCCGCAACGTGGCGATATAATGCCACTCCTTTTCGTTGGCCTGTTTATACCACGCCGTAACGAGCGTGTTGTGATAGGTGGCTATGCTGTCGCTACCGTCTTTAGCTTTGAGGGTAGAGGTGATGGTCTCGGGCCTGCACGTGGCGAGGAATTGGATCCATTGGTCGCATTGCCACGGTGCATTCTTGTTCATGGCCTGAGTGCCCGTGCCCTCGCCGCCGAAGCGGTTGATAGCGAAGTCGGGCGAATGGTCAAGGCAGCCGGCCCTCATAAATTCCGGCAGGTTGGCGTCTTTTTCGGTGTCGCCTTTATCCCACATGGAGAAAAGCAACCGGTGTTCGTAGACGCCATCGTTGTTGTCGTCCACGCTCTGAATGCCCATGTAGCCGCTCAATATGCCCAGCGACATCACATAGGTGTTTTTCCTCTCCCATTTCTTGGGCATCATCACTTCCATATACGCCCAATTGTATGCTTCGCCTTTAGGGGCGTTGGGGTCGGTGGAGCGCCAGGACGTGAGGTGGACAGACGGCGCCATCAGTATTGGCGACACGGAGATGGCGGAATCGGCGTCGCTCTCAATCTCTATGCAATTGAAAGAGCGCAGTGCCATCCAGTTGTCGGCCGACACCTCGATGCGATACCACGCCTTTTGGGGCAGTCGTTCGGATTGCATGGCGTAGACTTTCTGATTGCCGCCCTTGAAGACGGTTTTGAGGGTCTTTTGGTGTATGGTCTCGCCGTTTTCCATGTTGGTTACCTTGACATTGAGGATGGGGCGCCCCTTCTTTTCGGCGTCCACATTGAGGCGCATCGAGGCGGTGCTCTTGCGGCCCAATACATAATAGATAAGTTTCTCTCCCGGGCGCAGGTAATCTATAGAGAGCGGGGTCTTTGACTTACTGGAACCGGAAATCAGTCCGTTTACCTCGCGATAGCCCCACGAACCCCACACGGTATCTGTCTTAAAGCGGTCCATCCACGGGGCGCGGCGCATTCCGCCCATCGGAGGTTGGGCCATAGTATATAATATTGTGCACATCAGTAAAGCCGATGCCAGAAGAATACGTCTAATCATAATTGTTGTGTCTTTTTCAGTAGTGTTTGGGAGAGAAAAAAGTGGTGTTTTGAAAAATAAGATAAGATTATTTTACTTTGAGGGTGTAAAGGTACAACTTTTTCGGCGTACCACAAAATTTGGCGGCCGCAAGGGGGTGTTTTCCTCCGCATTGCGCAAAAGTCAGTGTCTGCGCAATGTACAGATTTAACCGGCAGGGGCGGGTTTCATACCCGCCCGCAAAACGATAAGACAACTTTCTGTAATTTATGTCTTTATCTGGGTTGGCAATCTGCGGGCGGGAATGAAGTACTCCAAAATTTCGTACCTCAAATTTTGAGGACTCCGCAAAACCCGCCCCTGCCGGTTGTGTCCGATGCGTTAGGTGAACGGCATTATTACAAAGCTGCGGACTGTTTCAGCAGTCATTTTCAGATTCCTACGTCGTTTGGCTATTTGTTCATCACCTTCGCGCCGTTTCGGATGATGATACCTTTGGCATCGGGCGTTGTGGCGCGGCCCTGAATGTCCCAAGCCTTGTTGTCGGCCTTGGGTGCGGGCGTTTGTGTGGCGGAGGAGATGGCCGTGATGTTGTTGAAGTCGATAACGTAGCTATTCTCTGTTAATCCCAGCGAATCCATGTCCTGTTTGAGGATATAGCATTGGTTAGCATTGACATTGCCAGCCATAGCCAGCGAGATAGTGGGCTGACCGTTCTTTGTGGTGATGGTATAAACGCTGCGGGTCTTTAATCCGGTCTTTTTAAGCAGAGTGCCCTGCAAGGGAGTTTGGACGGCCTTGAGCGTGCGGCCCTGAATGACGGTCAATTTGTATGAACCGTAGCTCTGGCCTTGAAGGATTACGGGAGTGCGTGCGAATACGGTGTCGCCCACGGGCGAGAGGGTGGGGCCGTCTTGGTCGAAACCGTCCAGGACGTAGGCCGTGAGGCCTTCGGGCAGGATTACATCGAAATCCAAATAGAGCGAGCCCACGCCACTGGAATTGACAGACACGTTGATGTTGCGGGCGGGGCGCAGATACCAATTCTTCTGGGTGTTGGAGGAAGCCACGGTCTTCAGCGGCGAGGTGGTGCTGCCCACTGCGGTGGGACCGTACTGCACATTACTAATAGAATAGAGGCCGCCGCCCTGATTCATGAAGTAATAGGCTGGGGCTTCGCCCTGCGCGGCGGTGGTGATGTTTACGTTGCTGTTGGTGGAGAGAGGGGCGAGCGATTTGCCCTGTGCCGACAGTTCCCAGCCGCCGTCTTTCGGGATTGTAATCCAGATTTGGTCGGGCTTGGAGGTGAGGGCGCGGTGATAGACATAGCCGTCGTTGTCGATGGTGAGATAGGGGGAGTCGGCATTGTCCTCTGTGGCAGAGGTGAGCTGATAAACACCCACTTGCTCTGCGGGTAGGGAAAGCGTATGGGCATTGCGGATAAGAGAGATGAGCTCGTCGGCTTTCTCACTGGTGATATTCCCGTTGTCGTAGAGAGCGGAGAGCTGTTGCAGCTCATCGGCGTTTGTCCACGCGCCCACCACGGAATCGGGCGTGGCCAAAATTTGTGGCACCATCTGTTTGTATTCGGCAAAAAGGTTGTCGGCGTTGCTTTGCTCCACCACCTGCTCACACAGGGCGGCAGAGGGAGTGAGAGAGAGGTTGTCGTGGAGGAGATACTGGGCGTTGGAGTTGCGACCGTTGCCAAGCGTCAGTGTGCCATCGGCGTTGGCCGCGAGACAGGCCGTGAGGCTGTTGCCGAGAGCCCAACCACGGTTGGTGCGCTGGAAATAACCTATATTATTTGGTGTGGACGAGAGGTAGTTTGCGGAATCAGTGTTCACATAAAGCTGTAAGCCCATATTATATATGTAGAGAGTGCCGTAACGGTCGGAACGGTGGATAATCCAGTTGGCCATGGGGTCGGTGCGGTCTATATGGCCCACTTTGATGACGGGCTTACCGTCTTCTATTGCGCCATAGAGCAATCCTTCTTCCTCCACGCTCTCAAAGAGGTAGGCCCTGCGCACACCTATGTGGCTGCGTTGCGTAATATTGGCGTAGCGGATTTGGTTGTGGTTGAGAGCGAGGTCTTTAAGGGTGCTTTTGAGGGCGTTGATGTCGGCTGGAGCGCCATCGTTGTAGGCGCTAATGACGCTTTCAAGGTCTTTAGAGCCATAGCTGCCCACTTTGCCCGCGTTGTCCAGGATGTCTTTCGTGTAGTCGATGAGATAATTGTCGCCAACGGCGGCGAGCGAATCCACGATGCGGCCGATGCGCGCATAATTGTTGTTGCGGAAAGCCTGGTCGATGCGTCCTTGCAGGCGGTCGATGTTGATAGTGTCCACACACTCGGTGTTGGTGGCCAGGGCCACGTACATGGCACTGTCGTTTACCTGTCCAAATCCGCCCTGCTCGATATAGAAGCAGTTGGGATAGAGACTGGTGGCGCCGTGGCCGTAATCATAGCGGCATTCGCGCTCACCGTCATTATAATTATAGTGGCCCGGGGTCATGTGGTTGCGGTTATACCATTTTCCGCTGCCTGCAGAGCGATAGAACCTGTTTTTCATGTAGCATCTCACATAGTGGTCGCCGCCGAAATCGGTATAATTCTCCAGAAACGAATATTCGCCCGCGTTGCCAAACAGATGGGTGGTACCGCTTTGGCGAGTGGTGGAGATATAATACCACGAAGAATCGGTGTCGGTCTTATACCACGCGGTGATCATGGTGTAGGGGTAGGTGGTGATGGAGTCGCGCCCATTGGATTGGGGGATAGCCACCTCCACGGTCTCCGGCCGCGCGTTCATCAACCACTGAATCCAGTGGTCGCGCTTCCACGCCGCGGGATTCATCATCGATTGAGTGCCGGTGCCCTCGCCGCCGAAATGATTAATCTTTACGCCCTCACTATGATCCACGGCGCCCGAGCGGAGGTAGGCGGGCAGGTTGGGGTCGTGGTCGGTATCGCCGTTATCCCAGATAGAAAACAGGGCGGTGTGGCTCAATTGTGAGCCCGTTACCTGTATGCCGCTATAATAACCGCTACCGCCCAGACACATTAAATATCGATTTGGGAACGCATACTCGTCGGGGTACAGAAATTCGCCATACACCCATTCATATTCGTTGCCCGAGGGAGCGTAAGGGTCGGTGGAGCTCCATGTGTTGTTGTGGGCGGAAGGAGCCATAAACACGGAGCTGCTCACCACCCTCTGTGTGGCGTCATGACTGAAGATGAGGTAGCGCAATTTGTTGGGAGCGCTGGTTACCTGCCCATCGGCCGGTTTGAGCTTGATTTGATACCACGTGTCGGAGAGGAAATTCATGTCAGGCAGCAATTCCACACTGGTTTCCTTGGAGGAAAGGGCGAAATCTGTGATGAGTGTATTCTGATACACCACGCGCTTGGTGGTCTCGTTGGTAATGGTAACATTCAGATTCAGACGGCGCGCCATTCTGGGCGTATAATACATATCTGCCTTTACGTGGCCTGCGGGGATGCGGACGTAGTAATTCAGTTCCACCGCCCCACTGCTGGGCCAACTGATTTGATACTTGCCTGTCTTTGATGAGGAGGTGTTTACGGGCTGGCCCGTGATGGTGTCTGTGCCAAACTGTCGGCAGCCCCAGATAGTATCTTTCAGAGCTACGTAGTTTTGTGCCTGAATGCCGATGACGGTCATCGCCATCACCACCATTGTGATGAGAGTCTTTTTCATATTATGCGTTATTATCTATTAATTGTGCTGTGTCCTCAACATATTTTGCTGTCGCCTATATATATAATGTATAGGTGTCTGTTTGTAGCGTGAAGCTGTCTATTAATAATGTAT
>CAZQVW010000060.1:0-12599 GCA_964596865.1 uncultured Bacteroidaceae bacterium | reverse complement strand
TACTGTTTAGTTATTGTTACAGCACTGTAACATTATCTAAACAGTACTGTTAACGGTAGTAAAAACGTTTGGAATTGCCGCGAAGTCGGTAATTTTGCTTGTTGAATCGGGGCAAAAACGGGTCTTGGCGAGGCAAAAATGGCTATTGTTGTATGGGGATGATGTGATGGCGGTCATTGGCAATTCGTTTTCAAAGGTTGTGTTTGGCAATAATGTGGTGGTGGCCGCCGGAGCAGTGGTAACAAAAGATGTGCCCGACAATTCGCTTGTGGCCGGTGTGCCCGCCCGCGTCATTCGTGCTCTGGAGAACGATGTGAATGACTGAAACGCCACTTTTTCCGTCCATTTCCTCTAAATTTGTACCGCCGGCGTCTCTTTTCGCGAAAAAATCGATGCTTTTGCCCGCGTTATGATATGAAATTCGTATTTTTGTAACTCGGATAAAACAAATTTCAAATACTTTCTTATGGAGACCATAGAAAAACCTTATGTCATCGGTCTGGACTTGGGCGGCACAAACTCCGTGTTCGGCATCGTTGACTTGCGTGGCGACATCAAAGCCACTACAGCCATCAAGACCACTTCCTACCCCGATGTGAACGATTATGTGAATGCTGCCGCCGTTGCGCTGGAGCCTATCATAGAATCGGTGGGCGGCATCGACACCATCAAAGGCATGGGCATCGGTGCGCCTAATGGCAACTACTACACCGGCAATATCGAGAACGCCGCCAACCTTGTGTGGACAGGCACCGTGCCATTGGCCAAACTCTTTAGTGAGAAACTGGGTATCCCCGTGGCTATCACCAACGATGCCAATGCTGCCGCTGTGGGCGAAATGACTTACGGCGTGGCTCGTGGCATGAAAGACTTTATTATGATTACCCTCGGCACCGGCGTGGGGTCTGGCATCGTGGTGAATGGCCAGTTGGTCTATGGCTCCGATGGATTCGCCGGTGAGCTCGGCCATGTTACTATCAATGACAGCCCCGATGCCCGCCAATGCGGTTGTGGTCGCAAGGGCTGCTTAGAGGCCTACTGCTCCGGCACCGGTATCGCGCGCACGGCTCGCGAATTTCTGCAGAATGACAGTCGCCCCTCCATGTTGCGCGATTATCCTGTGGAGTCGGTTACGGGATTGGAAGTGAGCATCTGCGCTAAGAAGGGCGACCAAATGGCTATCGACATTCTGGATTATACCGGCACGCTGCTGGGCAAGGCGTGCGCCAATTTCGCATTGTTCTGCAGCCCAGAGGCGTTTGTTTTCTTCGGCGGTCCCACAAAATCGGGCGATCTCCTGATGAATCCAATCAGAAAAGCCTACGATGAGAACATACTTAGTGTCTATCGCGGCCATGCAAAATTGCTCCTCTCCGGCCTCAATGGTGCCTCCGCCGCTGTGCTTGGCGCTTCCGCCCTCGGTTGGGAGTTGCAAGACAAATAAATTCCGTTTTCCTGCTTTGTAATACAGCGTTTTCCTGTATATACGTCCTTTATTTCAAACAGCGGATTTCGCAAGAAGGGTTAGAACCCTAATTTTGCGAAATCCGCTGTTTGATTTTGTGCCGTATTATGAGGCCAGATCAATAAAAAGTGTTTGTGTTGGCTATGTAGGGGCGGATCTGCCGCGAAATAATTTCCTACTTGCGGCGGGCGCGGGTGGCCAGCTGAAAGGTGGTCATGGTGTACTGGTAGTTGCCCTTTACGAATGAGATAGTGAAATCGGCCATGCCGTCTTTGAGGCGGCGGTTGGCATAAATCTCGGCGGAATAGCGTATTGATTGGCCAGCCGCGATATAACTGATCACTGCCGTGGGCGAAATAACGATGTGCTTGGAGCCGTTCACCGTGAGCACGGGGGCAATATTATAAATGGTGCCTGTACCGTTGTTCTTCACCTCAAAGACAATCTTGCTGGTCTCGTTGGCATCGATGGCATGATTGTTGTTCGGATCCACAAAGCGGAGGTTCTGAATCTCCAGATTGGCATATTCGCGCCCCATCTGTTCGGCTTCCTGCTGCGAGGAGGAGTAGACACCCTTGCGGTGGCGGTTGTAGGTGTCGGAAGTGTAGTCGTAATTGCCCTGTCCGCGCACCTGTGGCGTGGTGGTGGCCACTCCTGCGGCCACTCCCGCCAATACTCCAATAGCAGTGCCGGCGTCAGCGCCGCGTGGCCCGCCCATCAGTCCGCCAATGGCTGAACCGAAGATGCCGCCCAGCATACCGCCGCCCACTCCGGCGGAGAATTGGTCTTGGCTCTGGCATGAACTCATCAATACGGCCGCGCACACGGCCAAAATACCTATCTTTTTCATAATACTGTGATTTGTTTTGTTGTAGAGGCGGGCTCGCCACGCAATATAAACGCAAATGTCTAACTTTTTGCGGCAAATATACGGCAAAAACATTGTGTTAAAGGGTGGTGGATTGCCGTAATTTCAGAAAATTAAGGTTTTTTATCCGCGGGCTCGATTATGGTGCTCATCTTTTTAATTTTCTGCCCCGCTATTTGGCGTAGCACTTTGTTTGCAACAGAGCGGAGAATGGCTGCGTATGTGCAATGGGGCTGTACACGGATAACTCCAATCTGGCGCGACTGGATGCCGCCCGCCTTGCATAGGAACCCCACCACATCGCCCTTAGATAACTTGTCTTTCTTGCCGCGCCCTATATATAATGTGGTCCATTGTGGGCGAGCGGGAGCGGGTAGGGTGGCGGGTAGACGGTATTCTTGAAACTCGATGCCGTCTATTGCGGGCGCCTGCTCCTCCGGCCCCAGCAATAGAAATGAGCGCCCGCCTCGTTGCCAGCGTCCTGTGCGCCCACATCGGTGGATATAATCCTCGGGCGAGAGGGGCTGGTGGTAGTGGATGACATTCTGTAGCGTGGGCACATCAATGCCGCGCGCGGCGAGGTCGGTGGATACAAGGGTGCAGACACTGCCGCTACTGAAGAGGGCGAGCGCACGTTCACGGTCTTTTTGCTCCAGTCCGCCGTGGAAGACGATGGCGCTATGACCGTTGGTGCGCAGAAAAGCATAGACCCGCTCGGCGCTTTCGCGGTGGTTTACAAAGACGATGGCCTGTGGGGAATGGGGCTGTTGGGCTGATTGTGGCTGCAGCGAGGATTGAGCCGATGGAGAGGACTGTGCGGGCAGACCTAATGAAGATGGGCGAACGGGATGGCGCGATTCGCTCTCGTTTAGGCAGCAACGGAGCAAGCCATCGAGGGCTTGTAGTTTGTCTTTCTGTGAAGAGCGCACGAAGAAATGGCAGATGCCCTCGGCGCCGGTGGGGTGGGAGGAATCTAACCAGTTGAGCGTAGCGGGCACATTCTTGCGGAATCCCACAAACGTGGGAATGGCCTCCATGTCTGTGGCGGACGCCAGTACGCAGCGCTCATTATTGCGCAGCATACTGAAAATTTGCTCCACTTCGCCTACGAATTTCAGTTCAAACATCTTGTCAAACTCGTCCACCACCACCATTTTGATGCCCTGCGGGGAGAAATTGCCCTTGTTTAGGTGGTCCAGCACACGGCCAGGCGTGCCGATAACGATGTGTGGCATCAGTGAGCGCAGAGTGCGGTGCTCGTCCATTGCGGGCCGCCCACCGTAGACGCACGTGTGGCGGACGCCGGTCTTCATTTTGGTGAGCACATTGCCCGTCTGCATGGCCAGTTCGCGCGTGGGCGAGAGGATAAGGGCCTGTACGTCATCGCGGGTGGTGTCAATCTGGCGGATTAGGGGTAGGAGAAAGGCAAGCGTTTTGCCGGTGCCGGTGGGGGAGAGTAAGACCACGTTGGGGTTGTTGTCTATCAATGCACAGGCCTGTGTCTGCATTTCGCTTAGCGAACTGATACCGAGGTTCTGAAGTATGATGTGTGTATTGTTCATCGTGATTTGGGCAATGCCTATTGTGGTTTGGTTGTGTTCTGCAGTTTGGAAAGTGTGATTTGTACTGTCCTCTTCGCTCTATTCCTCAAACAGTGAGGCGATGATACCATCGCTGCGGAACAAGGACTTGCGGGTGAGGCGGAGGAAGACGCTGGCGGAGGAAATGTTGAGAGGATTGGCGCTATTGGAGGACGATGTGCTAAAAGTGGAGGCGGGCAGGGCGGATAGGGCAATGTCGCCGCTATTTATGAAGGGCCGGGCGCGGAGAAGCAGGCGGCGGGTGGCCGCTTCGCCAAAGGCGAGGGAGTAGGCGTTCATAGACAGGCCGCGTGCGGTGCGCAAAGAGGTGAGCAGCATTTCTTCCTCGCGCTGCATGGGTGAAAGATGTTCGTATCCGAATAGGGAGGGCGCAACGGCTGCATCATTTCTATTGGTTGAGCGGTCTGTGCCAGCTTCAGTGGTGTTATCGCCGAGCGCATGAGTGTTTACTCTTGCCATTGGCGGTTGTGGTGTGAGGCCGGTGAGCCCGTTGGCTGTGATATAAGCATCTAAATGGGGGAGATTCCACCTGCGCGTGGCGCCATTGTAGGAGTGGGCGGCGGGGCCGAGGCCGAGATAGCGCATACCATGCCAATAACCGCTGTTGTGGCGCGCTTGGCGGTGGGGTATAGCGAAATTGCTGATTTCATAATGCAGAAAACCGTGGGCTTCAGCCTCGTCCATAAGGGCTTGATACATTTCAAATTCCAATTCATCGTCTGCTTCTGCCACTTTCCCTTTCTCCATTAGGCGAAAGAGCGGTGTGTCCTCCTCATAAATGAGCGCGTAGGCGGAGAGATGGCTTATAGGTAGTGAAAACGCCTGCCGCAAATCGGATTTCCACATTTCCAACGATTGACGGGGCAGGCCATAGATGAGGTCGATAGAGATATTGCGGATGTCCGCGCGAAGCAGGTGGTCTATTGCCTGCGAAATCTGGTGGGCGGAATGGCGACGCCCCAATAGGTGGAGAAGATTGTCGTTGAATGTCTGCGCGCCCATGCTCACGCGGTTTGCGCCTGCGGCCTTTAATGCTGCGGCGTAGGCGGGAGTGATGTCATCGGGGTTTGCTTCCACGGTTATCTCCGCATTTCCGCCGACGCGCCAGAGTTCCTTGGCGTTATTGATGATGCGCTCCAGATTCTTTGCGCTGAATACCGAGGGCGTGCCCCCACCTATATATATAGTGTCTAATTGCTCCAGCGGCAGTTCGCCCGCGCGCTGATTCATCTCGCCAATAATAGCCGCGGTGTAGGCGTCCTGACTGTTTAGATGTTGCGTGGTGGAATAGAAATCGCAATAGATACACCGGCTTTGGCAGAAAGGTATGTGTACGTAGAGGCCCTGGCGGGGCTGCAGGGGTGCGGATGATGGCGTTATGGGGGTGTTTGAAATCATTGCGGGGCGCGAAATGGTTATGAAGAGTGGTGAGGAGCGAGAAATCCTTTAATCCTACTCCAAAAATACTGCATTTTTTGCTTTCGCGGAAACAAAAAGTGGGCAAAAAGCATTATTCCTACCTCAAATATGTGAAATCTTAAAATGTTTCGATACATTTGTGGCTCGGAACATCTTTAATTCACACAATACGATTATGAAAGTTTACAAAACCGACGAAATCAAAAACATTGCCATCCTTGGTAATGACGGTGTGGGCAAAACCACCCTCACCGAGGCTCTTCTCTTTGAAGGCGGCAAGATCAGTCGCCGCGGACGTATCTCGCAGAAAAACACTGCCAGTGATTATTTTCCTGTGGAGCAGGAATACGGTTACAGTGTGTTCAGTACTGTGTTTCACACCGAGTGTAATGGCAAAAAGCTCAATTTCATAGACTGCCCGGGCTCCGATGACTTTGTGGGCGCGGCTCTCACCTCGCTCAATGTTACCGATACCACCATTATAATGCTGGGGCAGGGTGGTGTGGAGGTGGCCACTCAAAGCCATTTCCGCTATACCGAGCGATTAAACAAGCCCGTCATCTTCTTGCTCAACCAGTTGGACGATGAGCGCATGGATTATGACGCTGTGTTGGAGCAGCTGAAAAGCACGTTCGGCTCAAAGGTGGTGCCTGTGCAGTATCCCATCTCCACCGGCCCCGATTTTAATGCGCTAATCGATGTGCTGGTGATGAAGAAGTATTCGTGGGGCCCCAACGGAGGCAAGCCCACCATCGAGGACATCCCTGCCGACCAGATGCCGCGCGCCATGGAAATGCATAAGGCATTGGTGGAAGCTGCCGCCGAGCATGACGAGGGTCTTATGGAGAAATTCTTTGAGAGCGAGAGCCTTACCGAGGACGAGATGCGCGAAGGTATCCGTAAGGGCCTTGTGGCTCGCGGTATATTCCCGCTCTTCTTGGTTTGCGCCTATAAGGATATGGGTGTGAACAGGTTGATGGAATTCCTTAGCAACGTAGTGCCTTTTGTGAGCGAGATGCCGAAGGTGAAGAACACCGCCGGCGAGGAGGTGGCCCCCGATGCCAACGGCCCCGTGAGCCTTTTCTTCTTTAAGACCAGCATGGAGCCTCATATCGGCGAGGTGCAGTATTTCAAGGTGATGAGCGGAACGGTGAAGCCCGGCATGGATCTCACCAACGCCAATCGCGGTAGTAAGGAGCGCATCTCCCAGGTGTTTACTTGCGCCGGTGCGCAGCGCTTCCCCGTGGACGAGATGCAGGCCGGCGACATTGGGTGCACCGTGAAGCTCAAGGACGTGAAGACCGGCGATACGCTCAACGACAAAAACTGCGAAAACAAGTTTGACTTCATCAAATTCCCCGAGCCCAAGTATATCCGCGCCATCAAGCCCGTCAACGAAAGTGAGAATGAGAAGATGATGGCCGCTATCTACCGCATGGCGCAGGAAGATCCCACGTGGGTGGTGGAGCAAAACAAGGAACTCCGTCAGACGCTCATCAAGGGGCAGGGCGAATTCCACTTGCGCACGCTGAAATGGCGTCTTGAGAATCTGGATAAGATTATGGTTACGATGGAGCCGCAACGTATTCCCTACCGTGAGACTATCACCAAAGCCGCGCGCGCCGATTATCGCCATAAGAAGCAGAGCGGTGGCGCCGGTCAGTTTGGCGAAGTGCATCTTATCATTGAGCCCTACACCGAAGGCATGCCCGAGCCCACTGTCTACAAGTTTGGCAATCAAGAATACCGCATCACTCCGCGTTCCACCGAAGTTATCGACCTGGAATGGGGCGGCAAATTGGTGTTTATCAATTCTGTGGTGGGCGGCGCCATTGATACGCGCTTTATGCCCGCTATCCTCAAGGGCATACAGGGCTGTATGGAGCGCGGGCCGCTCACCGGCTCTTACGCTCGCGATGTCCGCGTGATTGTCTACGACGGCAAGATGCACCCCGTAGACTCCAACGAAATCTCTTTCATGCTGGCAGCCCGCAATGCCTTTAATCAGGCATTCCGCGAAGCGGGGCCGAAGATTTTGGAGCCTATATATGATGTGGAAGTCTTTGTGCCCGGTGAGTATATGGGCGATGTGATGAGCGACCTCCAGGGGCGCCGTGGCCTAATCATGGGCATGGACGCCGATGGTGGTATTCAGAAACTTTCCGCCAAGGTGCCTTTGGCAGAACTGGCCAATTATTCCACCTCGCTAAGTTCCATCACGGGGTCGCGCGCCAGTTTCGTGATGCATTTCGCCAGTTACGAACTTGTGCCCCAGAATGTGCAGGACGAACTCATCGCCGCTCACAATAAGGAGCAGGAAGAATAATCTTGTCCCCCCGTTTTGGGCAGACTAATCGTGGGACATTATGCTTTATCCTTTCCGATTTCTGCCCCAATCCTTAAAATCTCTACTCTAATCGGCCTAATCAAGTCTTTTGGCTTGATTAGGCCGATTTTTCGTTTGTGGAGAAAAGATGACGTCGTGCTAATAGGCCAGATTAGTGCGATTTGATTAATTGCTTTTGCCCTCGCGGATTATTTCCTGCTGTTTGGGCCGTAATTCGGGCGGATTGGCGTAACTTTGCAAACTAAATCGAAAAATCCTTTCCTCTTTTTGCTAACGCGTTATAGCCAAAAATAAAAACATATTAATCTGAAAATAAATCTTTTTTGTGATGAAACGTTTTCTTTTGATATTGCCTGCCCTATTGATGGCCGCTGCATTTACGATGCCGCTGAATGGCTGGGCCGGCACGGATGTGGATCTCAAAACCTCGATGAGCGGAATCTTCTATGCCTCCCAGCTCAATGGCGTGCGCCCATTAAAGGACGGTGAGAGCTACGCCCGCATTTCCGACAACCGCCAACAGATTGTGCGCTACTCCTTTAAGACAGGCGAACAGGTGGGAGTGCTTTGTGACCTCACCTCTGCCCGCGGAGCCGACATCAAGCATCTTGACGGCTACATCCTTTCGCCCGACGAGAGCCGCATTCTCATCCAGACGCAGACCAAAAGCATCTATCGCCACTCCAAGACCGCCGTCTACTACATTTATGATGTTCAGAACGGCACCTTAGAGCCCCTTTCCAAGGGTGGGCCGCAGCAGGAGCCCCTTTTCTCGCCAGACGGCAATCAGGTGGCTTTTGTGCGCGACAATAATCTGTTTCTGGTGAAGCTCCTATACAATAATGCGGAAAGTCAGATAACGGATGACGGCAAGTTTAATTCCGTGCTCAACGGCATTCCCGACTGGGTGAACGAGGAGGAGTTTTCTTATAGTCGCGCTTTTGATTTTTCTGCCGATGGCACGATGCTGGCTTGGGTGCGCTTCGATGAAAGTCAAGTGCCGCTCTATGAAATGCAAATGTTTAAGGGAATGGCGCCCGAAAAGAAAGAATATGCCCTCCACCCGGGAGATTACAGTTACAAGTATCCCGTGGCGGGCGAAAAGAATTCCACCGTTAAGGTGCTCACCTATGACATCAAAAGCCACGCTACGCGCACAATGGCTGTGCCCCTCGACAGCGATGGCTACATCCCCCGCATCAAATTCACCAACAACGCCGACCAGCTCGCTATCCTCACCCTTAATCGCCACCAAAGTCAGCTGAATATCTATATGGGCAATGCGCGCTCCGGTGTTTGTAAACTGATTTTGCAGGAGCAGGACAAGCGCTACGTGCGTCCGGAGACCTATGAGAACATTCGTTTCCTCAACAATCGCTTTGTATTCCAAAGCGAGCGCTCCGGCACCTCCCAGCTCTATCTCTATTCCTTCACGGGCCAACTTCTTCGCCAAATCACCCATAGCGAGGGCGAGGTAATCAGTTTTTATACAGCCGATGACGAGGGCAAGACATTCTATTACCGCGCTTATGACGGCACACCCACGCGCACGGCCATCTTTAGCGTAGACCAAAAAGGACGCACCAAGAAATTATCCACCGAACAGGGCACCAACAACGCCACTTTCGCCAACAGTGGAAAATATTTCATCAACGTTTATTCCAATCTCACCACCCCGCAGCAGACCACCCTCCGCTCCGGCGAGGGCAAGGTGCTCCGCACGCTCATTGACAACAAGCAGATGCAGGAGCGCCTCGCCGCGTATAACCTGCCCCAAAAAGAACTCTTTTCTTTTACCACCAGTGAGGGCGTAACGCTTAATGGCTGGATTATGAAGCCTCACGATTTCAATCCCGCGAAGAAATACCCTGTGATTATGCACCAATATTCCGGCCCCGGCTCCCAGCAGGTGAGCGATTCGTGGGGCGCGGGCAGCAATGGCCCGGGTGGAAGCTATGAGGCCTACCTCTGCTCACAAGGATTTATCGTGGCGTGCGTGGACGGCAGGGGCACCGGTGGCCGCGGCGCCGATTTTGAGAAATGCACCTACCTCCACCTCGGACAATTGGAGAGTAAAGACCAAGTGGAGGCGGCTCTTTACCTCGGTTCGCTGCCCTATGTGGATAAAGACAACATCGCAATCTGGGGATGGAGCTACGGCGGATTTAATACGCTGATGAGCATGAGCGAGGGCAGGGGAGTATTCCGTTGCGGCGTGGCTGTGGCGCCGCCCACCTCGTGGAGCTTCTATGATACCATCTACACCGAGCGATATATGCGCACACCACAGGAAAATTCCGGCTATCAGGACAACGCCATCACGCGTATCCCCAAGCTCCACGGCTCTTTGCTTATCTGCCACGGCTTGGCCGATGATAATGTCCACATCGCAAACACATACGAGTACGCCGAAGCTCTGGTGCAGGCCGATAAGCAGTTTGAGATGCAGCTCTATACTAATCGCAACCACTCCATCTATGGCGGCAACACGCGCATGCACCTCTTCCGCCGCATCAGCGATTTCTTTATCCACAATCTGAAAGCCAATTAATCCGCGATGCAATTAACGCAATACCTTTCCCCCGCCGATTTGGAGCTGTGGCATGAATTGGTGGACCCTGCGCAAAGAATTGTAATCCTCGGCCACGCAGGTCCCGATGGCGATGCGATGGGGGCTATCCTTGCTATGACGCACTACCTCGCATCCTTGGGCAAGCAGGCCACGCCCATGACGCCTAATGCTTGTCCGGATTTTCTGCACTGGCTGCCCGGGGGCGAAAGGGTGGTGGTGGCGAAGAATAATCCCGCCAAGGCGCAGGCCCTCTTTGACGAGGCCGACTTGGTTGTCTGTATGGATTTCAATACGCTCGCCAGATTAGAGGATTTATGCCCTATGGCCGAGGCCTGCACCGCCCCACGCATCCTTATTGACCATCATCTGGATCCTCAGCCCATTGCGCGGCTCACTATCTCCGACCCCTCGGCTTCCGCCACCTGTCAGATACTTTTTTGCCTCCTTTATCAGCTCGGCGCCTACCCCACAATAAACAGGCAGACAGCCTCGTGTCTTTATTGTGGCATGATGACAGACACCGGTGCTTTCGCCTATAATTGCAATAAGCCCGAGGTATTTAATATCGTGGCCCTATTGCTGGAGCGTGGCATTGATAAAGACAAGATTTATAGGCGCGTATATTATAGTTACGCCGAGAAGCGCCTTAGGCTCATGGGCTATCTGATGTACCGCAAGATGATTTATATCCACGCCGCTCATACGGCCATTTTCTCGCTGGATATGGCGGAGATGCACCGCTTTAATTACCGGCGAGGCGATGCGGAGGGATTCGTGAATATGCCCCTTCAGATTAAGGACACCAAGCTCTCCATCTCCCTTCGCGAGGACACGGAAAAGCCCCTCATCCGCGTGTCTTTACGCTCGGTGGGCGATTTTCCGTGCAATAAGATGGCGGAGGAATTCTTTAATGGCGGCGGCCATCTCAATGCCGCCGGAGGCTCGCTCCCCAAACCGATGAATCAGGCTCTCCAGACCGCCCGGCGCGCTGTGGAGGCGTATATGGATCTCCTGAAATGATGTCCCCTTGTCCCTTTAAGTTTTTTTATTGCTGTATTATAAGACGTTTCGGGCGAAATAGATTACTTTTGCGATTATTATGAAATTATTTAGAAACAGTAAGCTCCATCTTCGCCACTTCGCAGGCGGCCTTTTACGCATCGCGGGCACTCTTACCCCCTGTGTAGGGCGTCTCCATACCAAAGGTGCGCATCTGCGCCGCAGTTTTGCTTTTGCTTGCACCGGTGTATGTTTGCTTTGCTCCACGATGGCGGTGTTCTGCTCGTGTGAAGACGAGCCCACCTATGCTGAACAAAAGCGAGCCGAGCGCCGAGCCATCAGTGCGTTTATCCGCGATGGCGCCACTGTGCTGGACGAGGAATTGGGCGACACCCTCCTCCATGTTGATCCCATCAACGTTATTTCCGAACAAACATTTATTGACCAGGACAGCACCACCGACGTCTCCCGCAACGAATACGTGATGTTTCCCTCGTCGGGCGTTTATATGCAGATTGTGCGTAAGGGCACGGGCGACCCCCTAAAGGAGGGCGAGACTGCCAGTATTCTAAATCGGTACATAGAATATAATATTGCGGGCGACTCCATTCAGAGCCGCAACAACAATGCGTATTATATCGGTATGCTTGACCAGATGACGGTCTCCTTGGCGCAGGGCACTCTCACCGGCACTTTTGTGCAGGGGCTGATGAAAACCTTTTATCGCACGTCATCTGTGCCTTCGGGCTGGCTTTTGCCGCTACATTATATTAATATAGGGCGCCAGCAGGATGCGGGCGAAGAAATTGCCAAGGTAAGATTGATTGTGCCCCATTCCTCCGGCCAGTCTAACGCCGTTACCCACGTCTATCCCTGTTTCTATGAAATCACTTACCAGCGTAGCAGGTAGCGTACCCCATTTGTTATTTTTTGGACAACCATTTTATTACTTATTGAACGAGTTTTTGTGATTTTTCGAGCAAACAAATACGAAACGAGGGCGATTTTGTCGCCCTCGTTTTTGTTTGTGCGTATTGATTGAACCTTTGGGCAGGTTTGCGGAGGCTGCTGAAAAAGTCTTTCTGTACATGCAACGTATTGATATTTCAAAATGACGGTTTTTTTCAGCGGCCTCGTATAAAACCCGCCCCTATAGACGATGTCCTGCACACTTGAATATACAGTATTATTACACAATATTCCCTTTTCGCCCCTTCCGACTGAACATTGCCCTCTTTTTTCGTGTTTCTCCCGTCCTAATCCGATTTTTCCCCGAGATAGTTTGCGTTCACAGTACTGTAACAATAACTAAACAGTACTGTAACAAT
>CAZQVW010000059.1:6622-12665 GCA_964596865.1 uncultured Bacteroidaceae bacterium | reverse complement strand
TACCTGCTCTATGAAGGGCGCATCCTGTTTGAAGGACTGCCCGAAGAACTGGCCGCAAACCCCGTGGTAAGAGAGAAATACCTCACAAAAGATTTCGTGCTGAGAAAGAAAGTGTTTGATTGAGACGCATTGAAAACAAAACTCCTATGGCATCAACAAAGAAACGTAAAACCCCCGCAAAGAAGAACAAAACCAAAAAGACCACTAAGCCCGCTCCACAAAAGACAAAGCCAGCCAACGCTAACCCCCTGAATCTGAAAGACCTCTTTGCTAACCTGAAAAAGGGCGAGACCACTCGATTTATCATCGGCCTCGTATTGATTTGCGTGGCATTGTTTCTGGCCATTTCGTTTATTTCCTTTGTGCTCACCGGCAGGGAAGACGCCGTTAATCTGGAGATAATCACCTCGCATAGCGGCGAAATCACTCATGTGAACAACCGTGGCAGCATTCTTGGGCTGAAAGCCGCGAATTATTTCATGCAGCATTGCTTTGGATTCACGGCTATCTTTATCCCCCTGTTTATGCTGCTGCTCTCGCTCAAACTGATGAAGACACATATCATCCGCATCACCCAGTATTTCATCTACTGCGCGTTTCTGATGATATGGGGCTCGGTATTTCTGGCATACCTCTTTCCCGACGGGCTCGATATCTTTAAGCCCGGCGGCGACCACGGCATCTTTATCTCTAATTTCCTGATTAGCAAGATTGGGGAAATAGGGCTTGTGATGGTTTTGGCCGTTACAATGATAATATTCTGCATCTACCTCACCTCCAGAACCATCGATCTCATCCGCCGTCTGATGCACCCCAAGACACAAATCAAGGGGCTTACCCAAAAAATCCGAGACCGCCACGATAACGAGAAAGCACAGGCCTCTGACAAAGGCAATGAGGATTCTGACAATGAGGACGAGACCTATTCCAACACAGACGAAGACAATCCTTCGGACGATGACGCCAACTACAACTCTGATGGCAAACCCGCATCAAATTATTCCGATGAGGAAAGGGCACAGGTGATTGATTTGAGCGACAATCAGACCGGCAGCACAGATTCTGACGCCAACCAAGTTTCCGATGGCGACATAAGCCTGTCCGTGCACAATAACAACGGCGCGGAAAACACTGAAAACCACGGCGAAGACGAGGGCGAGGTGAAACTGGAGATACAGACCACTACCGATGATGACAGCAATGGTGACACAGAGTTTAATCGCGGAGATATTTACACTCCCTACGACCCCAAACTGGATTTTGAATACTATAAAGCCCCCACCGTCACCTTGCTTAAGCACTATACTCAGGACGACACCAAGATAGACATGGAGGAGCAGCAGACTAATAAGGATCGCATCGTGAATGTCCTGCGCAATTTCGGCGTGGAAATCTCTTCTATCAAAGCCACGGTGGGCCCCACCATCACCCTCTATGAAATAACGCCCGCAAAGGGAGTGCGCATCGTGAAAATACGCAATCTTGAGGACGACATCGCCCTTTCCTTGAGCGCTATCGGTATCCGTATCATCGCCCCCATCCCCGGTAAGGGCACAATTGGTATTGAGGTGCCTAACGCAAAGCCCAAAATCGTGTCGATGGAAAGCGTAATCAACAGTAGAAAATTCAAGGAGTGTACATACGAACTGCCCATCGCCCTCGGACGCACTATCACCAACGAAATCTTCATACAGGACTTGGCCAAATGCCCCCACCTGCTGGTGGCCGGTGCCACGGGCCAAGGTAAATCGGTGGGTCTGAACGCAATCATCACCTCACTGCTGTTTAAGAAACACCCCACCGAACTAAAATTTGTGCTTATCGACCCTAAGAAGGTGGAATTCAGCGTCTACGCACCGCTGGAGAAGAATTATATGGCGGAAATCTCCGAATGTGAGGGCGACCCCGTCATCACCGACACCGAGCGCGTGAAGCACACTCTCAAAAGCCTCTGCCAAGAGATGGACGACCGTTATAGTCTGCTTAAAATCGCACGTTGCCGCAATATCAAGGAATATAATGAGAAATTCAAATCAAGAATGCTCAATCCCGACAGGGGCCACCACTTCTTGCCCTACATTGTGGTGATTATAGACGAGTTTGGCGACCTTATAATGACGGCGGGCAAGGAAATTGAGCTCCCAATCACGAGAATTGCCCAGTTAGCCCGCGCCGTGGGCATCCATATGGTGATTGCCACCCAGCGACCCACCACCAACATCATCACCGGTAGCATCAAAGCCAACTTCCCCGCGCGTATGGCCTTCCGCGTGATGGCGGCAGTGGACTCCCGCACCATCCTCGACCAAATGGGCGCCAACCAGCTCATCGGTCGCGGCGACATGCTCTATCTGGCTTCCGGCAAGCTGCCCGAGCGTGTGCAATGCGCCTTTGTAGACACACCGGAGGTGGAGGCGATATGCGATTATATCAGTAAGCAAGACGGCCCTCTGCAGCCGTATATCCTGCCGGAGGTGACAATGGACGACGGCGACGGAGGCGACTTCGGCGGCGGGGAAGACGGTGCCATTATTCGCTACGATTCTATGTTTGCAGACGTTGCCCGCTTCGTTGTAAACAATCAGCAGGGCTCTACTTCCGCCATCCAGCGCACATTCTCCATCGGATACAACCGCGCAGGCCGCCTAATGGATCAGTTGGAGAAAGCTCAAATCGTTGGTCCCGCCCGCGGCTCCAAGCCCCGCGATGTCCTCATTCTGGACGAGGCCACCCTCAACGCGAAAATGGAGGCAATGCACATTATTTAGCACTTATCACAAATTATATACGCTATGAAAAGAATTACTTTCCTAATAATCACAATTCTTCTCGCCGTCAGTAACGGTCTTTACGCTCAAAATAATGCGGCGCGCCAGACACTGGATAAGACTGCCGCCGCAATCCGACAGGCGGGCGACATTCGCGCCGATTTCTCCGCCACCTCCACGTCCGGCAGCATGAGCGGCACAGTTTATATCCAGAAAAACAAAATAGTGCTCACCGCGCCCAACGTAAAATGCTGGTTTGATGGAAAAACACTCTGGACATACAACAAACACAACAACGAAGTGAACATCACTACGCCCACACAGGCCGAACAACAGATGATAAACCCCTATCTCTTCCTCAATATCTACAAAAACGGCTACAAATACTCGCAAAAGGAGGTGAAAATGCGCGGAAAAGCCTGCTATGAAGTAACGCTCACCGCCACTTCCGCCGCAAACAAGTTGAAATCAATGATAGTGTGCATCAATAAGGCTAATCACTACCCCATCAGTGTGAAAATGAACCGCCAAAAGAGTTCCACCACCATCTATATCACAAATTACAAGACGCATCAGAAATTCAAGGCCGCAACATTCCGCTTTAATGCCAAAGAATGCGCAGGCGCAGAGATTATTGATTTGAGATAAGACGGCCTTCTCAAAACAACACTCACGCCAATGAAGTTTACAAGGCGCTTTACCACACAATTACAACAGCAATTGCCATACTCATAGCGTATTGTTACACTCATAATTACAGGAACAGCATTACACATAGCGCATTACTACACTTTAATTACAGCAATAGCTTTTCAAAACACCAATCATCATGGAAATATACGACAATATAATTATCGGTAGCGGCCCCGCCGGTTACACGGCCGCAATTTATTTGGGCCGCAGTGGGGTGAAACCACTTATAATCGAGGGGTTCCAGCCCGGCGGTCAGCTCACCACCACCACAGAGGTGGAGAATTTTCCCGGATTTCCCGATGGAATAGACGCTAACGACCTGATGGAGCGCATGCGCACGCAGGCTATCAAATATGGAGCGGAGATATTGCCGCAGGAGGTAGTGAAAACCAACCTCGCCACACTCCCCTACTCCATTACTCTTGATGACGGTCGGACGCTTCAGGCCAAGACGCTCATTATTGCCACCGGTGCTTCGGCTAAATACCTCGGATTGGCAGACGAAGACAAGTATAAAGGTCAGGGCGTCAGTGCGTGCGCCACGTGCGATGGTTTCTTCTACCGCAAAAAGGTAGTGGCCGTGGTAGGCGGCGGCGATACGGCATGCGAGGAGGCCACCTATTTGGCAGGATTAGCCAAACAGGTATATATGATTGTGAGAAAACCGTATCTACGCGCGTCTAAAGCGATGCAAGAGCGTGTAGCAGCCACAGACAACATCAAAATCCTGTATCAGACCAACGCCATCGGACTTTCCGGCGACAACGGAGTGGAAACCGTAACGCTGAAAACCACCGCACCCCAAAATATGCCCGATAGCGCCACCGAGCAAACTCCAATTCCCCCCACAACAAAGTCTGTACTCAATAATCCTGCATCTGTTTCCCACAATATTGGTTCTGATTTAGGCAAAACCAATAAGGATTCCAACAATACCGTTTCGGCTTCCGGCAAGACAACCAACAACGAGGACAAGAATCATGCCGCGCCCACCAAGAACGAGCGTATTTTCTCACTGCCAATAGACGGTTTCTTCCTTGCTATCGGTCATACGCCCAACAGTGGAGCGTTTCGCCCGTGGGTGGAGACAGATGAGCAGGGCTACATCCTTACAGCAGCCCCCTCTACCGCCACAAACAAGGAGGGCATCTTTGCTGCCGGCGATGTGGCCGATGCTCACTATCAGCAGGCCGTGAATGCCGCCGCCTCGGGATGCCGTGCCGCCATAGACGCATTTGCTTACCTGAAAGCAACCAAATAAACCACACTTATAACTAATACCCCTCTGCCGTTCTACACAGCAGGGGGGTATTTTTTGTCTATACCAATATAGACAACGGACTATCTCCTATAAACGAGATAATATCTCTTATAGACAACGAACAATCCTCAATAAACGAAGAACTATCACATATAGACAACAAACAATCCCCTGCAGTAAAATGCTGCGGGGGATTATTCTGTTGTATAAGAGCTCGTTCTTTACAAATAAAGAATGAGCGTAGATTAGTTCTTAAAGAACTTTTTTACATCATCATTGGGCACCATTTGCTCATCAAAGACGTAAGCGCCAGTTTTGGGGCTCTTCACCATTCTGATAACCTTGGAATATGAGCGACCGGAGGTGTTGCCGGTTTGAAGGGTTGCAACCGCTTTCTTTGCCATAGTATTGTAATCTTTTTAGTTCGTAAATAGACGAGCGAATGTGGGCAAACATTCTATCTACCCGCAAAAGCTCTTACTTAATCTCCTTGTGTACGGTCATGCGCTTGAGGATGGGGTTGTATTTCTTCAGCTCCAAGCGTTCGGGAGAGTTTTTGCGGTTTTTGGTAGTGATATAGCGTGATGTACCGGGCAGCCCGCTGTCCTTCATCTCGGTGCATTCAAGGATAACCTGCACTCTATTGCCTTTTACTTTCTTTGCCATAATACGAATGTGTGAAATGGATGGGTTATTAAGCAATCACCGTGATGTCTTTCCAGTCGCAATAGCCTTTTTCCACGGCATTGCGCAGGGCAGCATCGAGGCCCAGCTTATTTATGACACGCAGACCATCGGCGCTCACGGTGAGCTGAATCCAGCAGTCCTGCTCTACGTAATAAAATTTCTTTGTAAGCAAATTTACATCGAAAGTGCGCTTAGTGCGGCGCTTTGAGTGGGAGACATTGTTTCCCGACATTGCTTTCTTGCCTGTGATTTGACAGAATTTTGCCATCGGTATAATTTCTTTTCTTGTTAATTCTGAATAAGGTGTGGTAATTCGGACTGCAAAATTAGTAATTTTCCCCTTAACACCCAACAAATAAGCACTTTTTTTTGCTCTCGGTGGAAAAATAAATCCAGTCGCAAGGATTTTTGGTCATTTCGGGGATTATTTTCACAATGAAAAATTGCTTTTTCGCGAGAATATACGCGGATAACCGCTGAAGAAGCTAACGCACCGAGGGAAACGCTGCAACGCACCGAGGGGAACGCTGCTGCTCACCGAAGGGAACGCTGTTCGAATCCCTTCGGTGCGTTGGGCGCTAATGGAGCTTTGACAATGTATACAGACCGTTTAGCAGTGTAAAAACGAAAAAAG
>CAZQVW010000059.1:0-6522 GCA_964596865.1 uncultured Bacteroidaceae bacterium | reverse complement strand
TAAGAATGTTTACTATTAAACTAAGAATGTTCGCTAATGAACAGAAAAAGCTCGCTAAACAGACACGCGGGAGAAAGGCGGTTCAGAGAGCGGGCAGAACTGGCGGTCGAGGAATTTATAATATCCCGCTATGGCAATCATGGCAGCGTTGTCCGTGGTATATGAGAACGGCGGGATAAAGGCTTTCCACAAGCCGGATTGCTGGCGCACCACAAACGCCTCGCGCAAGGCGGTATTGGCGGAAACACCTCCCGCCACGGCCACGGTATGAATACCCGTTTGGCGAACGGCTTTCACCAGTTTGTCCATCAAGACCTCCACCACCGTCCTTTCCAGTGAGGCGGCAAGGTCGGCCTTGTTCTGCTCAATAAAATTGGGATTCTCCGCCATACGGTCGCGCAGGAAATAGAGGAAGGAGGTTTTTAGGCCGCTGAAACTGTAATCCAGACCTTGTATATGCGGTTTACTGAAAGAAAAAGCGTGGGCATTGCCTTGGCGGGCGAGCTTATCGATGATAGGGCCGCCCGGATAGCCGAGCCCCATAAATTTAGAACACTTGTCGATGGTCTCGCCCGCGGCATCATCAATGGTATGACCGATTATCTCCATATCATTGTAGGCATTCACCCTCACAATCTGGGAGTTGCCTCCGCTCACCAATAGACAAAGAAACGGATATTCAGGCGTTTCGCGCTCCTTGCCTTCCACCTGAATAAAGTGGGCGAGGATATGCCCCTGCAGATGATTAACAGAGATGAGCGGACGGTTGAGCGCAATACACAGACCTTTGGCAAACGACACGCCCACCAATAATGACCCCATCAACCCGGGGCCCAGCGTGCAGGCCACCGCACTGATGTCCTCCAAGCGGATGTTGGCTCTCTCCACGGCTGCGTAAACCGTGGGCAGGATGTTCTGCTCGTGAGCGCGAGAGGCCAATTCGGGCACCACACCGCCATATTCGCGGTGCACCTCCTGCGAGGCCGTAACATTGGAGAGGAGATAGCCGTTGCGAATGACTGCGGCCGATGTGTCGTCGCAACTGGATTCTATTCCGAGGATTACAATATCTTCATTCATAGGAGATTTCGATTAAAAGATTTATAATAAAAAGGCATAATATGGACAAAGATGCAGAATATGCCTAAGAATGGCTCACACCCCTTGGCAAGAGGGCTATGTGAGCACTTCAGTGCCGTGCTCCGTCATAAGATAGGTGTGCTCCCACTGGGCAGAAGGCTTGCCGTCCTCGGTGCAGATAGTCCACCCGTCATCGATGTCCTCAAAGACGTAGCGCTCGCCGAGGTTAATCATCGGTTCGATAGTGAAGACCATGCCCGGCACCAAGAGCATACCCCATTTTCCGCGCCGCCCGTAATGGTCCACATCGGGCTGCTCGTGGAATTGCAAGCCCACGCCGTGACCGCATAGTTCCCTCACCACAGTGTAACCGTTCTTGTGGGCGTGGTCGGTGATGGCCTTGGCCATGTCGCCCACGAATGTGTAAGGCTTCGCCACCTCTGCGCCCAAATCTCTGCACTCCTTGGCCACCTCCACCAAGCGCGCCCATTCGGGCAGCGTCTTACCAATGATATACATCCTACTGGCGTCAGCGTAATAGCCATTGAGGATTGTGGTTACGTCCACATTAATAATATCGCCCTCAAACAGGAGTTCTTCCTCGCAGGGAATGCCGTGGCAGACCACATCGTTGATACTGGTACACACACTCTTGGGAAAGCCCTCGTAATTGAGGGGAGCGGGGATGCCGCCGTGGTCGCGCGTGTATTCGTCCACGAGCTTATTGATGGCCTCGGTGGACATTCCGGCCTTAATCTCGCGCCCCACAAGGTCGAGCACTCCGTGGGTGATTACGCCGCTTTTCCTAATTCCCTCTATCTGTTCCGGCGTTTTGATGAGGTCGCGCGAAGGCACCAAATATCCGTGCTCTTGGTAATCGAGGATGATTTCATCCATCTCTGTGAGCGGTTGTCCGTCGGGCACCACCCAATTTCTTTTTATCTTTCTGGGCATGATGATTATATTAATGTTTCGGGACAGCGGTAATGCTATCGCCGTAGCCGCGAGTTCGCATATTTCCGTTCGTTTACCTTATTCTAATGCGCTCGCCCACGCTAACGGTATGGTCAGGAGCGAAGTTGTTTACTTTATACAGCGTCTTTAGGCGCATGCCATAGCGCTGAGCCACCATATAGAGGGATTCACCCTGCTGAATCTGATGGTATTTCTTCTTATATGCTTTATCGGCTTTAGAGCGCTTTTTCTCGAAATAAACAATGTCGCCCGCTTTCAGTTCATAATGGCGATCCACCTCGTTATAGCGGCGCAATTTGCGCGCACTGACGCCGTATTCCTTGGCCAGAGAGCTGAACGTGTCGCCCTGGCGGGCCACAATGTAATAATTGTGGTTGTTGAAAGCCACGGTATGGGTGCCGCGCGTCAAGGCGTCCTGCACCTCCACAGGATAATGGGATATATCCTCCACCGTGGGAGCGTATTTATACGAGCGATGGTGCTTGGATAGCGCTTCCTTGTCTAAATCGGCGAGATTATAGTCTTCTATAATCCTTATCAGGCGCGCCGCGTAGGTGGGCGAGGTGGCATATCCCGCCGCCTTGAGCCCGTAGGCCCACCCCTTGTAATCGGTGATGGAAAGACGGAACAAACCGGCATAGCGACGCCCGCGAAGAAGAAAGAGAGAGTGATCCTCAAAACTATCTTCATCGCGGGCGTACACACGAAACTTCTCATTTGGCGCATCATCGTTCACCAGCATCACAGGGCCAGTCCAATCGTTGTGGGCCTTGATGCCAAAATGATTATGACCGCGGCGAGCCAGCGCACTGGTGCCGGCGCCGGTTTCCAAAAGGCCCTGCGCCATCGTAATACTGGCCGGCACCTTGTGGCGACGCATCTGGTCGATGGCCAATTCGCGATATTTATGGATATACTCTTGATACCGCGGCAATTGGGCTACACTTGTCAGCGCCACAGCCATCAAAAGTGATATTATAGCCAAACGGACTCTCATTACCACAAGGATTTTACAAATATCTCTATCTAATCCCGATGCCGGATTAGTCTAATTTCAATACAGCGAGGAAGGCTTTTTGCGGCACCTGTACATTGCCAATCTGCTTCATGCGCTTTTTGCCGCGCTTCTGCTTTTCCAGTAGTTTGCGCTTGCGGGAAATGTCGCCGCCGTAGCATTTGGCCGTAACATCCTTGCGCACCTGCTTCACCGTCTCGCGGGCAATAATCTTGGCGCCGATGGCAGCCTGAATAGCGATATCGAATTGCTGGCGCGGCAGGAGGTCTTTCAGTTTTTCGCACATACGGCGGCCGAAAGCCACGGCGTTGTCGGCATGGGTGAGGGTGGAAAGAGCGTCCACGGGCTCACCGTTAAGCAGGATATCCAGTTTCACAAGGTTGCTCTTGCGAAAACCGTTCTGATGGTAGTCGAAAGAGGCATAGCCGCGGCTAATGCTCTTCAGCTTGTCGTAGAAATCTATCACTATCTCGCCCAGCGGCATATCAAAGTCTATCTCCACACGGTTGCCCGCGATAAATTCCTGCCTCACCAGTTCGCCCCTTTTGCTTAAGCAGAGCGTCATTATCGGCCCGATGTAGGCGGCCGATGTAATGATGGAAGAACGGATATACGGCTCTTCCACATGCTCAATCTCGGTGGGATCTGGCATATCGGAGGGGTTATGCACCTCCAGTTCCTCCTTATGTTTCGTGAACACCTTATAGGAAACGTTTGGCACCGTGGTGATAACGTCCATATTAAACTCTCTATCCAACCGCTCCTGTACAATCTCCATGTGGAGCAGACCCAAAAAGCCGCAGCGAAAACCAAATCCCAACGCCACACTGCTTTCGGGCGAGAAAGTAAGGGAGGCATCGTTGAGTTGCAGTTTCTCCAACGACGAGCGCAGGTTTTCGAAATCCTCCGTCTCGATAGGATAGATGCCGGCAAAGACCATAGGCTTCACTTCCTCGAAACCGGCGATGGCCTTGGCGCAAGGATTGAAAATAGACGTGATGGTATCGCCCACCTTCACCTCGGTGGCCGTCTTAATACCGCTCACGATATACCCCACATTGCCGCAAGAAATTTCTTGCTTGGGTTTCATCTCCATTTTCAGCACACCCACTTCCTCGGCGGTGTATTCCTTTTTGGTATTCACAAAGCGCACTTTCTCGCCGGTGCGCAGTGTACCGTTCTCCACCTTAAAATAAGCGATGATGCCGCGGAAAGGATTGAACACGGAATCAAAAATCAGCGCCTGAAGTGGCGCATTGGGGTCGCCCTTGGGAGCAGGGATGCGCTCCACCACAGCTTTAAGTATCTCATCAACACCCATGCCCGTCTTGCCACTGGCGCGGATAATCTCGTCGCGCTTGCAGCCCAGCAGGTCGATAATTTCGTCCTCCACTTCCTCCGGCATGGCGTTATCCATGTCGCATTTATTGATTACGGGGATAATCTCGAGGTCGTGCTCAATGGCCATATAGAGATTGCTGATAGTCTGGGCCTGCACACCCTGCGTAGCGTCCACCACCAGGAGGGCGCCCTCGCAGGCGGCAATACTACGGCTCACCTCATAGGAGAAATCCACGTGGCCCGGGGTGTCAATCAAATTCAGAACATAATGCTCATTGTTCTGCTCATAATCCATCTGGATAGCGTGGCTTTTGATGGTGATACCGCGCTCGCGCTCCAAATCCATATCGTCCAGCATCTGGTTTTCGGTGATGGCGATGGTTTTGGTGTATTCCAAAAGGCGGTCGGCAAGGGTGGATTTGCCATGATCGATATGCGCAATGATGCAAAAGTTGCGTATGTTCTTCATAAGAATTAGGAGGAAGGAAATAAGATATTAAGGGATTGGGATAATCGTAGGAGAAATTATTAGCGGGGGTGTGTGTTAATCAAATAGGTCGGCCTCTGCAAAGGATTTGCCATTCACATCCTTGGGCGACAGGAGCATATCGCTGGCGGGAATGGGCCATTTGATGTTGATGGTGGAGTCATCAAAGCGGATAGAGGCTTCCTCGGTGGGCATATACTTGTTGTCCACCTTATACGTGAAGACGGCCACCTCAGACAGCACGCAGAACCCGTGAGCAAAGCCGCGAGGAATAAACAGTTGGCGCTTATTGTCGCCGGAGAGCTCCACGGCCACGTGTTTGCCGAATGTGGGCGATGATTGCCTCAAGTCCACGGCCACATCCACAACACGCCCCTCGATTACTCTCACCAGTTTGGCCTGGCTCCACTGGCCTTTCTGATAATGCAGGCCGCGCAGCACGCCATAGCTGGAGCGCGACTCATTGTCTTGCACAAACACGGTCTTGCCCACGTGGGCATCGAAATCTTCTTGGCGATAGGTCTCCATGAAATAGCCGCGCTTGTCGTCAAAGACGCGTGGCTCTAAAATCCAAACACCATCTATCTCGGTCTGTATGTAATTCATCGCGGAAAAGGGTTATAAAAAAGGTTGAAAGTGGGTTGTTTTAATAAAGATTTGCGTGAGTTAATCACAAATTTAACTGCAAATGTACGCAATATTGTCCGATTTCCGTAATTTCGCGCAGACTTTAACGTTTTTACCGACCACAATTCGTATACAACTAACTACAAACCTCCCGCAAACAATGACTATCCGCACAAAGGCTCTCGCCCTCACTCTATTGACACTGCTCTTTGCCGCAGACATCGCAGCGCAGACTCTCATCGTTGCCCACCGCGGCTATTGGAAAACCAAAGGTTCCGCCCAAAACAGCATTACCGCCCTCAAGAAAGCCGACAAGATTGGGTGTTACGCATCGGAATTTGACGTATGGATTACCCGCGACGGCGTCATTGTGGTGAACCACGACCCCACGTACAACGGTGTCAATTTGGAGAAGGCCAACTACCAGCAGGAGGTCAGTCCACTGCGATTAAAAAACGGTGAGCCCCTCCCCACCCTCGCCTCTTTCCTCTCCGCAGCCCGCAAACTGAATACGGGGCTCGTTCTTGAAGTGAAAAGCCACAAAGACCCCGCGCGTACATCAGCCTGCGTAGACAGCGTACTGAATATAGTAAAGCGCATGGGCTTGGAAAGCCGGATGACATACATCTCCTTCAGTTACGAGGCCTGCAAACGTCTGAAAACCAACGCCCCGCAGGGCACTCCTTGTTATTATTTGGGTGGCAACATCTCCCCCGAGCGCATAAAGGCCGACAATCTGGACGGCGTGGATTATAACGGCAACGTTCTGCGCCACAAACACCCCGAATGGATCGACCTCTGCCACAAACTGGGCCTGAAAGTAAACGTTTGGACTATCGACAAAGCCGAAGACCTGGATTATTTCATCACCCACGGCGCCGATTTCATCACCACCAACGAGCCACGCCTGCTTCGCAAGCGCCTTAAAGCCCTTAAATAAACGATTTTCCCGTCCCATTCTCACTTTATTGGAATAAAAAAGCGTAATTTCGCAGAC
>CAZQVW010000058.1:0-12677 GCA_964596865.1 uncultured Bacteroidaceae bacterium | reverse complement strand
AACAATAACTAAACAGTACTGTTAAGATAATGTTACAGTACTGTGAACGCAAACTCACTCGGAGAAAATTTGCCCAAAGTGCCGATTTCTTCGCATTGTCAGCCTAATTTTGTTTGTTGTCAGTTTGTTTTTGTTTGTTGTCGGCCTATTCTTTTTGCTTATCCACTTATTCTTTTTCATTCTGTGCCATTACTTTTTCATTATTTCCTATGTTATGGGTGCTTTTTGCCAATTTTTTTAGAAAGATAGGATATTAATGTAATTATTTTCCATTATAAACGATTTTTCTATTCTGTTTTTGGCTGTTTAGAAATTATTTCGTAATATTGCAACTTGATTAAGGAGTCGGCAATAGTTAGCCAAAATTCAAATGTCACTCCGCGCTTTGCTAATGGGGGTGTGGCGCTCGAAAGATAAACCGTAATTCCTTTTCTATAATTAATGTAGTTAATATGTGTAGACTGTTTCTGAAAAACCGTTTTATGAGAAATTGCTTCACGGCTTTCCTGATTGCGGCCGTGTCGCTGGGTTGCCTCACCAGTTGCAAGGATGAGGTGGACGAAAGTGATATGTTTACTTTCACGGGCCAATTGATGTCTAATTATTTGGAGAATGATTCCATTACCAGTTATTTCTCTTATCTCACCAAGCGAGTCCATTTGAGCAGTCATTCCCAATCTACTGTCTACGACCTCTTGAGCTCGCGTGGCAACTACACCTGCTTTGCTCCCACCAATGATGCCGTGCAGCAGTATTTGGATTCTATTAACAATACCACTAATTACGACATCACGCAGACGCCCGATTCTGTGGCAGAGTTTATTGTGAACAACTGTCTGATGGATCACGACAACGATGCGGCACTTCTCAGTACCCAGTTCCTTGAGGGCACGCTGGAGAAGCAGTCGTTTGCGGGGCGTTTCATCACGCTGAATTTCGATACCGTTGCCGGCGGGAAAGCTGCGGTGTTTATTGACAAGTTCTCGCGCATTATTGCCTCGGATTTGGAGGTGGAGAATGGTGTGATCCATATTGTGGATAAGGTGGTGGCCCCCACTACCTCCACTTTGAGCGCGCTGATTGAGTCTACCGACTATCTGCAGGTCTTTTCCAACCTTTTGCGCGTTACGGGCTATGATGAGGTGATGGATGCGGCGTTCCGCGACATGGATTACGAGGCCAATCACCCCGAGACGGGCCTCGGCACACCCACCGAGACCGGCAACACCCCCGTGCCCTGCCCCGACCATCGCGATTTCGGTTTCACGGCATTTGTGGAGAAGGATAGTCTGCTGGCTTCCAAATGGGGCCTGAATATTCAGAAGGATGAAAACGGCCGTATCACCAACTGGGACGAGATTTTCCCCGCTATCGAACAGAAGTGCAAGGAATACTACCCCAATGCCACCAGTTCTGATTATACCAGTGATGAGAACGCCGTTCATCAGTTTGTGGGCTATCATATCACCAATCGCTCCATTCCTTACAACTATCTGCTTGTACATTACAACGAGCAGGGCTACGGCTATCGCTCGCCGGAGAATTTGGCTGTGGATGTGTGGTGTTATTATCCCACTCTCTCCCAAAATCGCCTGATGAAATTGATGGAAGGTATCCAGATTGACGGCAAGCGTATCAATCGCTATGTGTCGGAAAGGGATTGGAAGAATTTTGCAGAGATAACCGTGCCGCGCCCGGGTATCCTGCTCCATAACGAGGGCGAAAACGCTGCGCTCAACGGTTATTTCTATACCATCGACGACGTCCTTTGGTATGATCCCGATGTGCCTAACAAGGTGCTCAACGAGCGTCTGCGCTTTGACCTCTGCGACCTCCTGCCCGAACAGATGTCCTCCGGTTATCGCCGCATCACCAGTGGCGCCGCTGCCCGCGGTCTGAATATTCCTCCCGGGTATTATGACGCCATGACCTACACCAAAGAGAGTCGCGTGGTTTATCTGCCGGCCTATGGCGGTACGTGGCAGAATTATCAGGGCGATGAGTATAATATCGTGGGTCAATATGATGTTACTATCGAGCTTCCCCACGTTCCCTACGAGGGCACTTACGAACTTCGCATGGGAATCCAAAATATCCGCTACCGCGGTATGATGCAGATCTATTTCGGTACGAATAAGAACAATCTGGAGGCTGTGGGCCTGCCGCTGGATATGCGTATCTATGGTAATGACCCCGCCGGCGTGATCACCGGCTGGAAGCCCGACGCCGAGGATGAGGACGAAACCTCGCAGATTGAAAAAAATATGCGTATCCACGGCTATATGAAGGCGCCCAAATACTATGGTTCCGCCAGCACTACGGCCGTTACCAATAATTTCCGCGACAATGAGCGCGTGATGCGCAAAATCCTCTATACCGGTAATATGGATCCCAAGAAGACCTATTACGTCCGCTTCAAATCGGTATTGGAGAGCACCGAAACCCAGTTGTATATCGATTATTTCGAGTTCTGCCCCAAATCCGTGTATAATAGTGTGGAGGAGGAAGACGACTGGTAGGCCGAATCCTTTCCTTATATTTTCAATTGCCCGCGCAGACAGGATAAGCCTGCGCGGGCAATTGCTTTTTATGCGGCGCGTTGCTATTTATATTACTTGTCCGTTTGTTTCCATTTTGCCATGAATGGACAGAAAATCACTCACTTTTGGGATAAATTAGCTTGGTTTTGTGTTAAAAGTAATAATTAAGGGGCGTTTGTTTGGCCAAATGGGGAAAAAGTCCTAAAATTGTAGCCAAATTCATAATACCGCGATTAAAACCTTAATTATGATAATGAAAATGCGTTTGTTCAAAGTCAGTGCCGCGGCAATGGTTTGCCTGGTGTCTGCAATGACCTGCCTTACCAGTTGTAAGGACGAAGTAGACCAGGGTGATATCTACACCTTCACGGGTAGCCTTATGTCCGATTTCCTTGAAAACGACTCCACAACCACTTATTTCTCCTATCTCACCAAAAAGGTGAGGCTTAGCACACATTCGGAGTCTACCGTCTATAACCTGCTCAGTTCGCGCGGCAATTTCACTTGCTTTGCTCCCACAAACGACGCTGTACAATCCTATCTGGACTCTCTTTATAACACCACCAACTACGATATTACCCTTACTCCCGATTCCACCGCGGAATATATCGTCAATAATTGCCTTATCGACCACGATAACGATGATGCTCTCTTAAGTACGTCCTTTCAGGAGGGCACTCTGGAGCAGCAGTCGTTTGCGGGGCGTTTTGTTACGCTGAATTTCGACACCATCGCGGGCGGCCAGGCAGCTGTCTACATCGATAAATTCTCGCGCGTCATTGCCAGCGATTTGGAGGTGGAGAATGGCGTGATTCATATCGTGAATAAAGTGGTGGCTCCCACTACCTCCACTCTTAGTTCGCTCATCGAGGCCACTCCTTACCTTCAGGTCTTTGCCAATCTGCTCAATATTACCGGCTATGCCGATGTGATGAACGCTCCTTTCCGCGATATGTACTATGAGTACAATCATCCCGAGAATGGCCCGGGTGTGCCCACCCACAACAACGGTGCCGCTGTGCCATGCCCCGACCACCGCGATTCTGGTTTCACCGCTTTCGTGGAGACCGACAGCGTTTTTGCCCTCAAAATGGGACTTAATATCCAGAAGGACGCCGATGGACGTATCACAAACTGGGATGACGTCTTTGCCCAGATTGAAGAGAAGTGCAAGGAGTATTATCCCGATGCCACCAGCAATGATTATTCCAGCGACAACAATGCCGTCCATCAATTTGTGGGCTACCATCTCACCAACCGCTCCATTGGCTATAATTATCTGCTTGTTCATTATAATGAGCAGGGCTATGGCTATGCTTTCCCCGAAAATCTTTCGATTGACGTGTGGTGTTATTATCCCACTCTCTCCAAAAATCGTATTCTCAAGCTCATGGAGGGCAAACAAATCGATGGCAAGCGAATTAATCGCTATGTTTCCGAACGAAATCTCAGCAATTATAATGAGATAACCGTGCCGCGCCCGGGCATTCTGCTGCATAACGAGGGCGAAAACGCTGCGCTTAACGGTTATTTCTATACTATCGACGATATTCTCTGGTATGACAGTGATGTGCCCAACAAGGTGCTCAACGAGCGCATGCGCTATGACGTCAGCGACCTCCTTCCCTGCCAGATGTCCTCCGGTTTCCGCAGGATCACCAGCGGCTCGCTGATGGACGGCGTAAATATCCCCAACGGTTACTTCGACCAGATGACTTATACCGAGGACAGCCACGTTATCTACCTCACCGGCTACGGCAATCAGTGGAAAAACTATCAAGGCGACGAGTATAATATCTGTGGTCAGTATGATGTTACGCTGGAATTGCCCCATGTGCCATACGAGGGCACTTATGAACTCCGCCTCGGCCTCTCAAATAATGCTTGGCGCGGTATGATGCAGGTTTATTTCGGTTCAAACAAGAATAATCTGGAGGCCGTGGGCCTGCCGCTGGATATGCGTATCGAGGGCAACACCGCCACTACCGTTTTCAGCTGGGAAGAAGACAACGATGACGAAGACGTGAATACCCAGATCGAGAAAAATATGCGCTTCCACGGTTATATGAAGCCGCCCAAGTACTTCGGTACAGCCAACCGCTCTGCGGCTACCGGCAATTTCCGCAATAACAGTGCTTGTTTCCGCCGCATCTTGTACACCGGCAACATGAGCCCCGACAAGACTTACTATGTTCGCTTCAAATCCGTTTTGGAGACCACTGATGGCCAGTTCTTCCTGGATTATATCGAGCTCACTCCAAAATCTGTCTACAACGGTTCGGAAGAGGAGGACGATTGGTAGTCTAACCGCTTAAAAAAGAGGATTCCGGTTGTAGAAGACGAGAAAAAACTCTCCGAAAAGTATTGTTAGCTACCTTTGTAGCGAATATATTTCGGTGGAGGCAATATTTCAGACGCTTTCTTCCAAACACATTCCGCCTTCATTTCGTGGGTTCCCCTCATTTTGGCGTTTGGTTACCTCCTTTTCAAATACACTAACGTCAATCTACGGAATTTTATCCTGATAATCATTGGATAGGTCGCAGCTGTTACTCTGGCCGACAAGATTTTCATTGGATAGGTCGCGGCTGTTACGCTGGCCGACAAGATTTTAACGGAGATTATCAAAGCGTTGGCGATGCGCCTGCGCCCCTCGCTTAATCTTGACGTCTGTGTAGCTCTGCATTACGTGGATGTCTATCGCGGTGGTCGTTATGACTTCGTCTCTTCTCACGCGGCCAACGCTTTTGCCGCTGTTAGGTACGCCTGTATGACGGTTATAAGACGCCTATGTTTGTGATGTCGGGCTTTTCTTACGCCCTGCTTGTGGGCTTTTCGCGCATATATCTCGGTGTGCACTATCTGGGCGATGTAGTGTGCGGTGCCGTGTTGGGTGTGGTGCTCGCATTGTTGGTTTTCTATTGTGTAGCGCGCTTTATGCGTGTACAAATCTTGCGAGACTTTGGTGTCCGATTGCTCTCTTCCCATCGCGTCTAATTTATCCTCGTCCTAATTTATTTCTTTAGGCCTATGACGATGTTTTTGATGCCTAATAACTACGTAATCATAGGCCTATGCCAAAAACTTGTCTCGGATAGAATCGGCGTTTGCTGAGGAGAAATGACGAAAAAAGGCCTCCCTCGAATTTTTCGAGGGAGGCCTTAATGCTTTTGGGGCTTTTACTTGTTTCGAAAGCCTTTATTTTAAGATTATCTTCTTGCCTTTTTGGATTATAATGCCCTTGTATCCGTCTTTCACCTTCTGCCCGAACAGATTGTAGCGCTCGTGGACGGAGGCGGCACTGTTAGATTCCGAAGTATTGCTTTCTGATTTTGAAGTAGCTGCGTTATTTTTGTCTGCTACTGCGGATTGAATGGCCGTGAGGGTCTCGTCGTCCGTGGCAATCGACTGGATATTTGCCGATTCATACTGGGAGTAGACATTTGTGGGCAGAGCAAGGTACGCGCTACCGGCTTCAAGGCAATTTTGCCAGTTGTCCGGCTCATTGATAGGGAGAAACCACCCTTCCTTTAAGGAATAATGTAACGTATCCTCGCTATTGGGCATGATATGTGAGCGGAAAAGCACAGGCTTTAGGAGATTGTCTTCCACATTCACGGTGGCGGGCGCAACGGTCAGCATCATAGTGAGGGTGGAACCGGGATTGCCTTTTATTAGGTAGCCGGTGTTGGCAGCGAAGACGGGCGTATGTCTACCAGAGGCTCTAACATCGTTTCCGGAAGCGCCTACATCGTCACCGGAGGCGCTAATATCGTCTTCGGAGGCGCTAACATCGTTTCCGGAGTCTTCTGCATAGTTTTCCGATACGGTGATAACCTGCCCCTGCTCCTTAAGACCGGTAACGGCGTAGACTCCTTCCAAATTATCGGTGGTAAGCGTGAAATTGTCTGTGGAGCTAAGTGTGGTATATCCGGAAGCGGGAATGTAAACGGGGTAATAATAAGGTTCTACAAGGGTGAAAGTGCGGCGCGGCACGGAGGTATTCCACCTATCGCTCCACTGGCCGTTTTCCATCACGTCTACATGCACCTCATACGTGTGCCCTACTGTCAAGGACGCGAACGAAAGGGATTGGCGGGTCTTATTGGTAACATCGTTGTCGCCATCGCCGGAAGTAAAGGGCAGTGAAGCCGTGAAAGCCTCGCCGGTATAGACAATGGAATCGGTGTTGAGGTCTTTCAGGCGGTAACGCAGGGTGGCGTTGGTGTAATTATCGGGTATATAGCGGACTATAGTGTGCAGGCCCATGGCGATATGGTCAGTGATGTTGGGGTCAAACTCATTTGTCTGCGCCTCTTGGTCGCCATCAAAGAATTTAACGCGAGAGACGATGATGCGCGGGTTGCTGCTCGCGGCAACATGGATTGTAAACTCCTCTGGCACGTGAATATCCACCGTATCGCGATTACCATCATTGTCTGTCTGCATAATTTTGAGCCTTAGTCCCCAATCGCCTGCGCTAAGAACGTGTGAGCCGGTTTCGTCGGCATACGATGTGTAGAGAGAAAAGGACACTTGCTTTTCGCTAAGGGGCGGAATGGCCTTTTGCCCACCGGCGAAGACGTCGGGCACGGTGAATGTCTCGCCCTCAAGGTCGCCTTTGCCGAAGAGTGTGATTAGCAGATTGCCATGAATGTTAGTGGGCGAGGTGTTGGCGATTTTCATAGACACTCCGCCCTGCACGCCACCGTTGGTATACACCGGCACCACCACCTCCGGCATTCCCACCACCTCAAGATTGGGGCGGGCCGAGGTATTGCGGAAAAAGACACTGTCCTTTGTAACGGTTACGCCCACACTATTGCCATTAAGCAGGAGAGTCCAGTTTTCCCACGTCTCTTTTTCTTTATCCAGCAGCTGATGGCCCATCGCTTTCAGGGAATAAGTGCCCTCGGGCAAGTCGGGGAGGGTGGAGAAATCCAGTTTCCACGGGTTGTAAGCGTTATTAAAGTTGTTGTATTCGTAGAACGTGCTCCATGTCATCACGTTATCATAAGGCCAAGGGAAGATATGGATGCACTCGCCGGTATTATCAAACAGTCCGATGCCCATCTCGCCGGTATATGTGCCGTTGGCGCCCTGCACAAGGTTTCGGGAAGCCACACTCATGAGAATGGCAGTGGCAGACCCCGTGCGCGATACAGCCTTCTCGTTAATGCCGAGGGCTCCGGGCACATTTGTGCAGAGCGTAACGGGCTGCGGCGGGAAGATAGAGTGCTTGCCGTCCTTGGGGTGGGCAAAAAGGGCGCATTGGCGCTGCCAAAAGATTCCCTTTGTGTAGGGATTTCCACCAATGGAGACCGTGAGGATGTCATAGTAGCCATCGCCTTGGCCGCCCCAGCCCCAATTGCAATGAATTAGGCCGTTCTCATCATAGCCATCGTAATAAAAGGCGTGGTCACCGCCAGTGACGAAGATTGGGTAACCATCGGAGAGCTCGGAATAGAGTTGTTGGAAATAATTCTCGTTGGAGATGAGTTCTTGCTCCAACATGCGTGTGGAATAGCCGTAGAGATTTTCCAGATTCTGCCACGCCTTGCCCTGATCGCACATTGTGTTGGAGGGAGTGTAGGTGGCGCGGAAGGTGATACCGAGATCGGCCATGAGTGTGGCCACGGCTTGTCGCTGCGCATCGGTGGTGCTCTCTTGTGCATCGTCTTTCATGTTCTCCCAATCGTAATAAGCTAGGCCGTTGCATGTCTCCCGTCTACTTTCGGGGCGCTCTTTCGGCCATTTGTGGAAATACATCACCTGCGCGGCGGCTGTAATCACGCAACCTGTGGGACAATGCTGTCCATACACCATCGGCGTATAGAGATCATAGGGGCTATTCTGATTCCATGTGGAGCGCGTGAGTGGTTTCACGAAGGCTTTGGGGCGCTTGGGGTAATTAACGAGCACATTCACGCTGTCCACCTGAATTTTCTCGATGGCTTCGGCCTTTACAGCGAGGAGCTCGCGCAAGGGCTCGGGCATATCGTCGGGGTTCAGCGTACCACTGTTGCTATACCCGATGACGGGGCTCACGCGGTCGTCGCCGGAGATGATGGCGAAGCCTTCGCCCTCCGTCTCTGCGTTAAAGATATAATAAGGTGAGGAAGCGGAGGCATTGCCTGCGGCCTTATTTTCGCCATTGGCGAAAGCCTTGGATTTTGCGGGCGACTGCTCCACATTTTTCTTGAGCACTTTGGCGGCCAGTGCGCGCGCTTGGTTAATGTCTACGGGCCCAGCCGCCCCAGTGAGCGATGCGCCCATCATCAGGATCGCAAAGAGAGCTTTTCGGTTCTGAAAAATTTTCATGTCGAAGAAAATATTTTAGGGTTAGTCGCGGCAAAGGTAGGAAAACAAGTTGATAAAGCCCCTCAATTTCGTACAAAAGTTTGTCGTGCAGGGATTTTACCGCAAAAATTTGTTTAGCCGCATGTTTTTTGGGAATACAATCTCCTTTTCACCCTGCGATTAAAAAATCCTGCCCAGCTGACGCTCTTTCTCTGCATTAATAATTACCTTTGTGGCTCATTATCAAATTTTATACTCATGAAGACTAAAAGAATCTTACTTAGTAGTTCATTAATACTGGGACTTAGCATTTTCGGCTTTGCTCAGAAGGACGCGCCCTTGCTTACTTCGCTCACCCTTGGTGTGTGGGACGGTGCTTCTCAAGCCGTGATAGACGCCCATGGGCAGACGGCCGTGGTGCGCCATATCCCCAATGGCAGTTTGGTTACGGGTGTGAACTACCAACTTGCCGAGGGCGCCACCATTACGCCCGACCCTCATTCGCTGGTGGGCAAGTGGCCGGAGGAAATCACCTTTACCCTCAAGCAGAAGAAGCGCACGCAGAAGCTCACCGTGCGCCTAATGGATTATGTAGACCCGTCTGAAGAGGTTGGCGGCGACTGGAAACTGGTTTGGAACGATGAATTCAACGGCAATGAGCCCGATTGGAACGCTTGGAGCAAAACACCCCGCAATCGCGCCAACTGGGGCGACTGTATGACGGACGATGCCCGCCTTTATGAGATGAAAGACGGCGTTGTGAGGCTCAAAGGCATGGCCAACACCATCTTGCCCAACGATACCTCCAAATACCTTACGGGCGGACTGTGGGGAAAGAGCAAGCGCACCTTTATGCTGGGGCGTATAGACGTGCGCGCCCGCTATAACAGCGCCAAAGGATTCTGGCCGGCCATCTGGCTGTTGCCGCAGGCGGATTCCCGCCTATATAGCGAGAACGGCGAAATCGATATGGTGGAACATCTGAATTTCGATAACTTTGTTTATCAAACTGTTCACACCGGTTATACCAATAACGTGAGCAAAATTTCTCCCAAAAACTTCTATACGCCCGCAATTGACCGCGATAGCTTTAATATCTACACCGTGGAGGTCTATCCCGACAGTTTGGTCTATTCTGTGAACGGCGGAGAGTATTCCTATACCTATCCGCGCCTGTCGCGCCAAGCCGTGAAAGACGCTATTGCCGCTTCCTCAGAGGCCAACACCAACAAGACGTTCGACCAATTCCCATTCGACCGCTTTGATTACTACGTGGTGTTGAGTGCGCAGCTTGGGGGCCAGTGGGTTGGCGAGGTGCGTCTGAAGCCGGAGGAGGTAGTATCGCTCGACATCGATTACGTTCGGTATTACCGCCAGAAATAATTTCCTAATTTCCTTTCTAAATTGCCGCCGTGTAATTATGCCGATAAAATACGGCGCAATTACACGGCGGCACCCTTTTTCTGTAGTCGCGGCAATCCTTTTGTCGCGGCTATTGGTGGATATTCTATTGCGAAGTCAGCACTCCGGAGGCGTAGAGCATCTCGCGATAGAATTTTGCTTTGTCTTCGATGCGCATAGGGTAGGCGCGGGAGGAGGAGGGCAAGCGCCAAAGTGTTATGGGGGTGGCGACAGGCGCGGCTGGGGCGGTGTTAGGCGCGGTTGCGGTGGTATTTGATTGGAAATGAGCCTCGTCGGTATCGTGAACAATGGGGAGGGGAATGCTTTGCCCCGTCTTGGGAATGGAGGGAATCTGAAACGTATCGCAAAGGGTCTGCGCGGCTTTCTCACCCGTGACGGCAATGGTTTTTAGGGCAGGAGCGCGGCGAATGAGAGAGGGAATATTTGTTTTCTCCACCACTTCAAGAAACTTGTCGGAGGCATTGTCTTTCAGTCGCTTGACGGCGGAGGCAGTGTCGTAGTAGCCGATATGGTTTTCTTTCACAAGGCGCAGGATTTCCTCGAAGCGGTATGTCTTGTTTGCGGTGTCTACAAGCCTATCTTTGTCGCCAAAGAAGATGAGGCCCATAATGCGCCAGTGGTCGTTGATAAAATTAGGATAGAAGAAGAGAAAATCCTTTGCCCACCGCTTCATCGGTGGCGGAAAACTGCCCATAAACAGGACGCGGGTGTCCTTGTCAATGCACGGGTGCAGTGGGTGGTATTCAGCCTCGGCAGACGAGCGGGCGATATTCTCCTTATTTATATATGCGTGGGTATCCATAATGGGCGATTGGGGATAATAGGCAAAATCGGTGGCAAGGTCGGTAGAATAGGCGAAATAATAGGCAATATTTTAGGCAAGATAGGTAAGATAGGCGGCAAGATAGGTCACGATAGAGCGTTATTTCGCCGCTGGCGCCCTATTTTTTCTTTGTTTTGGGCGAATTGGCTACGAGGCGGGCCTCCTGCGGATTGGACTGTGGCTCCCAGAAACGACTGTCCTTGAGATTGTCCGGCAAATACTGCTGCTCCACCCAGTGCCCCTCGTAATCATGCGGATATTTATAGTCGGCGCCATAGCCCAGCTGCGCCATCAGTTTGGTGGGCGCATTCCTAAGGTGCAATGGCACAGGTTGATTACCGCTTTTCTCCACCTCCGCCAGTGCTGCCCCGATGCCTAAATAGGCCGAATTGCTTTTGGGCGAACAAGCGAGGTAGACAGTTGCCTCGGCCAAGGGAATACGGCCCTCCGGCCAGCCAATTTTTTGCACGGCATCGAATGCGGCATTGGCCAACAAGAGGGCGTTGGGGTTGGCCAGCCCAATATCCTCCGAGGCCGAGATAATCAGTCGCCTCGCGATGAACTTAGGGTCTTCGCCCCCGCTCACCATGCGCGCCAACCAGTAGAGCGCGCCATCAGGGTCGCTGCCACGGATACTTTTGATGAAAGCCGATATAATATCATAGTGCATCTCGCCGTCCTTGTCGTAGGCCGCGGGATTGAGCTGGAGCTGCGTCTTCACAATCTTGTCGTTGATGACCACCTGCTCTCCGTCTTTCACCGATGATACCACCAAATCCAAAATATTGAGCAACTTACGTCCATCGCCTCCGCTGTATTGAAACAGTGCTGTGGTCTCCTCCACCTTTATGTCTCGATGCTTGAGGATGGCGTCTTTCTCTATGGCATGATGCAGGAGCTTGTTGAGGTCCTCGTTGCTCAACGGTTTCAGTACATACACTTGACACCTTGACAACAAGGGCGTTATCACCTCAAACGAGGGGTTTTCCGTGGTGGCGCCGATAAGAATGACCGTGCCCCTCTCCACTGCGGCCAGCAACGAGTCTTGCTGACTCTTGCTGAAACGGTGGATTTCGTCAATAAAGAGGATTGGGGTGGGGGAATCAAAGAACGTGCTCCTTTGGGCCTTTTCAATCACGTCCCTCACGTCTTTCACCCCACTGCTCACTGCACTAAGGGTGAAAAATGCGCTGCCCACCGACTTGGCGATGATCTGCGCCAACGTGGTTTTGCCCACACCAGGAGGGCCCCACATTATAAATGAACTGACGCGCTTGTTGTCAATCATACGCCTCAGTGCGCACCCCTCGCCCACGAGGTGCTCTTGGCCCACATAGTCGTCTAATGTCTGTGGGCGCATCCTTTCTGCCAATGGTGCTGCCATAGTCTTTGTTTCTTTGTGGCAAAGTTAATGATTTCCCTCCATACGCCCAAAATCTGGGCGATGGTAGCCATAAAATGCGTGCTTGCTCTCAAAAGTCCCCTCAAAAATCCCCCTTTCCCTCGAGATAATTCTATTTTTCCCCTCAAAATTCCCCTTCCAATCGTTTTGACTATCGTTCACAGTGCTGTAACAATAACTAAACAGTACT
>CAZQVW010000057.1:0-12686 GCA_964596865.1 uncultured Bacteroidaceae bacterium | reverse complement strand
CCCCTTGATACTCACCCCGTCATAAAAAATGACGGCCGTCAAGTTAATAAGTGGCTGGCTGCTTTCTTCCAAAGGGTATCGATAGCACCGACCCCCTTGGTCGATGATGTCATTTGAAAAGACCCCAATGATGGTGAATAATTTTTTTATAAGAAAAAAATATATGGAAAAAAAAATTTTAAACACGGGGAATCACTCTTCAGAAGAGCAACACCCAACCACCTGTATATCAGGCGAGAACGAACAAACAGAAGTGTTACATGAGGATGCTATTGACTGCAAGGTATGGGAACCACTGACACCGGTAGAACAAGGGCAGCATGTGTATCTGAAAGACTACATGGATGCGTTGCCGGAAGGCTTCTTATACAAGGAAAGAACGGGCGTAGGAGCCACGACCTTGGAACTAACGAGCAAGCGCAACAGTATTATCGTGGTGCCGACAAGAGAACTGGCAAGCCAAAAGACGATAAGCTGTGGCAAAATCGGAGATAAATACAAGGTGTGTTATTGCGGCGGCAGTTACAAGGAATTCAATTATGCGGGCCGCGGGTTTAGCAAAGAGTCGGTGGACGAATACCTTCACAACGAGGCGATAGAATACAAGAAGTTTGTGGTGGTGTCTGACAGTGTGCCAAGATTGCTGGATATGTTGGAGAAGTTGGGCGAAGATGTATACAGTAGTTATTTCTTTGCAGTGGACGAGATTGATTGTTATCAGAACGACAGCAGTTTTCGCCCGAATATGGCGAAGGCAATAGATTGTTATTGGAGGTTTGCGAAAGATAAGCGCTGCATGCTGTCTGCCACGGCCAAGATTGAGAGTTTCAGCGATCCCCGAATCAGCAAAGAGCGGAAGAACGTGATTGAATTTCCGGATACTACAGACCGCGGCAAGATACTCCTCTACCCCACCAACGACCCAATAACGTTTGCAAAAGAAAAGATTGTTGATTTCTGGAAAAAGAAGAGAAGCACGGAGGAAAAGCTGGTGGTGGCATTGAATAAGGTTACGTATATAAGCAATATCATAGAGGCCTTGCCGGAAGAAATCAGAAAGGAATGCGGGGTGATGTGCTCCAAAGATGCAGATTCGGGCGACACCATTATGGAGCAATCGATGAGCGCAGGTGATAAGAATAAAACCATGATTCAGGGTGGCGAGACAGATGAGGAAAGCGATAGCGAGGCTGCCGCAAGAATCAAATTAGAGCAAGAAAAGATTAAGAACGAAACCACCAGTCAGAGGAAGATTGAGAAATTGGAGAAGCACTACGGCTTGGAGTTATTGTGTGATTTGAAGGACGGGTATTTGGACAGGCGCATAGTGTTTATGACGTGCTCATTCTATGTGGGCATAGACATAAAAGAGCGCTTCTATCTGATGCAGGTGGCGAGTACGAGATACGCGTACACCATGTTTACAGTGGAGAATTTGATTCAGATACAGGGCCGATGCAGACACAATGACGGGCTACTGGGCAATTGTTTGGTATACGACACCTATGAGTCGCATAAAATGATGATACTCCGTAAGGAAGAGCCATTTCCAGCCGAGATAGACGAATACCAAAGCGATGTAAGGAAACATTTAGCAAACATGACAAACTATATAATTAAACGTGAAGAGATCAAGGATATGCCGGAGGAGTTTGTCAAATGCTTGCCCAGATACCATGCGGCCTTTGACGGCGACAAATATGCGCAGAAAGACATAATTTCCCGCTCAAATTGCACAATGGACAGAAGCAGTATTGCACCGCTGGTGAGGTTTGACCTCAACAACGACCTTGTGGCCAATTATTTCAACAGCGACAATATCGTGAAGGAAGCAACGTTGATAAATTATTTTTACAATCGGGAAAAGAGTCAGACGCTGGTGAAAGAACTGGAAAAGAATAATTTTAGGCCGGAGATAATTAAAACAAAACCAATAGCAGGTGACGATAGTATTATAGGTGGCGAACAGACCCAGAAAGCAACAGAGGCCATAACCGCAGAAAATTGGGAGCTGATTAAGGATGCCTGCTTCGAGCAATATTCAATTACAAGAAGCCAAAAAATCGCCGGTTTAGGTAGACTGAAGGACAATCCCGACTGCAATTTACTAATTCAAGCCATCGGTAAAATGATGCCATTAGTAGACCCAGACAAATTGAAAGCGAAGATGGACGAAGAGATGTCCACCGACAATAGGAAATGGAAAAGCAACATACTGAAGCTGACCTACAGAACATTGTTTTGGGCTCTAAGTGATGACAACGCGGAGAAGAAGGACGTCATGACGCTGTTTCCCGTAGGTAAAACGTTCTCGTCCGAACAGATTGGCAATACGATGAAAGTACTGGGCAGGAAATGGAAACTGGATGGCCAATTAAAGAAAGCGCATCACACAATCTTCGCGAAATGGCAACAGACAACGGTGAGCGGTAACAAGCTCTATAGGGTGGTAAGTTATAACGCCTGCGAATGGGAAGGCGAACCCAAGCAAAGAACCGATAACATCTGTAATAAAAAATTCTATGAAGCACTCGCCTTTGGCATAGACGATCTGCCAGGATTATTAACCCCATAGCCACACAGCGTGTGGAGGCAGCGTGGCTAAGCCGTTGGGCCCCATAGCATGCCACACAGCGTGTGGAGGCATTATAGCCAGGCAGCGCCTGGAGGCATTATAGCATGCCGTTGGGCCCCATAGCATGGGGGTGCATTATAGCATGCCGTTGGGTAGGAAGATGAAGGGGAGATGAATTGACAAAATTTATGGAGGGTGGTATTGCGGAGGGACGCAGATGGAGGTAAGAGTGAAGAAATGGCCGGAAATCTAAGTAATTTAATTAGATGAGGTAAGGATTTCACTTAGATTATTTGGAGATGTCGGGAAAAAGTCGTAAATTTGTATCAGAAACAAGCGGAAGAGCCTCGGCACAGAAAAGCTGACACCAAATGGCAAGTGCAAGAACGGTAACGCTCCATGAAAAGCAGGTAACCAATGGTCGGATTGCGAGAAAAAAGGGGGATGAACCAATGCAAGCTGGCTGTTTGAAGTCGGATTGCGAGAAAGGGGATGAACCAATGCAAGTTGGCTGTTTGAAGTGGAAGCTGGAAATGGAGAGGCTTCTTCTGCGAGGGAATAATTAACTACATATCAAATTATTAAAAGTTTTAGATTATGGGAATACTAAAGACAACAATTTCCAAACGTACGCTGTTGAGCGGAGCAAACAAGTTGTATCCAAACATCGTACACACACAACCAATCAACACCGAAGCCCTTGTGAGCTATATGGTGGAACATTCGCAGATTTCCAGACCGGTGGCATACAACGCCATCTTTGCATTTAGGAGTCTGATTGAGACCTTTGTGATGAACGGTCACACGGTGAAAATACCGCAGATTGGCACGTTCTCACTCAGTTGCAAGACAAAAGCCGTAGACACCGAGAAGGAGGCCGTGCCAAAGAACTGTCAGCCGAAATTCAAGTTGCGCTTCACGCCCACCAAGAGCATCAAGACAATGACACGCTCGGTGAGCTTCAGAAGTATGCTGGACGACCAGTTAACAACTGCTGACAACGTAACCCCATAACCCCATAGCATGGGGGTGCAGCGTGGCTAAGCCATTGGGCGGGAAGATGAGATAATAGGCAGGATTTAGCATTATAGGCAAGATAGGCGGAATTAGGCGGAATTAGGCAGGAGATGCCGAGTAGCCCGAGTACTCCGAGTTCTCCGAGTAGGCCGAGTAGCCCGAGTAGCCCGAGCCCTTGCCACCGAGCTCTTGCTTTGCCCCCCGATGAAATTAGAAAAGAGAGATTAAGACAAGAAAAATATCAACTGTTTAATTTTTAAAAATATGGACATTACTTTTAGAAAAATCAAATTTAAGAATCAGCTGACAGGACTGGATATGTGGACTATCAGACCTATCCGCTACAGTGTGTTTGACGAAGAGGCCGTGGCAGATTATTCTGTACACAACTCGAATATCAACAGGCAAGAACTGATGACGGGCTTCGCAGCCATTCGTCAGGCGATAGACAACTTCGTGCTCAACGGGCACAACATCATCATTGACGGTCTGGGGTGCTTCTACTCCACTGTGAAAACAGGCATGTGGGACGAGAAGTCGAAGAAATGGGTAAGCGCTGGCGTAGACTCAACAGACGGTGTGAGCAACGCCAACATACGCAAGGTGAACATACGCTTTAGACCCTGCACAGCCCTGAGGCAACAGATGCAAGACTCACAAACAGATATGATCAACACCAAATCCAAACTCTACAAAACAATCACCGGTAATGCCGTAACCCCATAACCAGGCAGCGCCTGGAGGCATTATAGCATGCCATTCTGCGGGAAGATGAAATTATAGGCGGAATTAGGCGATTAATAGGCTTTTTTAGGCAAGATGGGCATTTTTGGGCGGGAGATGCCGAGTAGCCCGAGTGCTCCGAGTGCTCCGAGTCGGCCGAGATATTCCCCCGAGCTCTTGCCCCTTGCCTTGCCTATGGAAAAAGATGAGTCGAGAAGCGGGAGGGAGGGAGGGAGGAAACAATTATTTTGGGGTGGAAAGGGCGGTAAGTCAAAGAGATTTTCTAACTTTGCAGATAATAGTTAAAAACAAAGTAAAGAAAGAGCTTTTGATGCCTATGAGACGGATTTATGCAATGTTGCCGAAAAGACGGATTAACATGCTTTCGGCAATCACACGGATAAACTCAATATTGCCAATGAGACGGGTAATCATGTTGATGGTATGTTTGATATGCATTGGTGGAGTGGCCGAGGCCCAGATGCCAACAGACAACAGTTATGTGAGGCAAAACTACCAAAACTCAAAGACTGCCAAGAAGCGCGCACTGAAGAAAGCACAGCGGACGCAAAGAAAAGCCCAGAAAAAGGCAGCAAAAAATGCCGGTAAGCAAACCGCAGAAACAAAGGCTTTAGAGCTATCCCAGAAATCGGGGTACTCCTCAAATGAGCAGAAAAGTAAGACAGCTAACGCTTATACCGGCGGGCAGAAAAGTAAGACGACCTATAATGCCTTTACCGAGCAAGCCGGAAACAATCATATTGGGCACGCTGGCAGCAACGATTTGAACACCGAGAACACTCTCTATTGGGACGCCGCAGAACCTTATTATATGGAGGGAGCGCTGCAGAAAGAGGGGAAAAAAGTGGTGTTTGAAAAACAGATCGCCGTAGGCAAAGGCGTGAATGAAGAACAAGCCATAAGGGGCGTGGTCAGTGTGGTGAGCCAAATCATTGCCCATACGGAGGACACCAAAATCAGCAGGATAGACACCGTTGCAACAAACATGGTGAAGGCGGTATTGTGCGAGCCTGTCTATTTCAAGCAAAAGAAATGGGTAACAGACAGTACGCTAATCCGTTACACCTTTGTGGCTACGTATAAAGAGGGCAAGGTGGAGGCCAAGGCTACGAATATCAACTACTCGTATGAATCCGGCTCCACTATTGTATTTGACTACCCCGCCGAAGAATGGATTACGGACGAATACGCTCTTAGCAAAGACAAGAAAGCGCTGGCCAAAAATGCCGGTAGATTCCGCGTAAAGACGATAGACTATTTCCGCGATTTGTATGGAAAGTTGGCAGACATATTGGCTGGAGAGACGAAAGACGAATAAGCGAAAAAGGAGCATTGGTATAGAGGCGATGACATGGGTATTATGGGCAAGATAGGGATAATGAGCATAACGGCCTTGCTGACAGTGGTGATGATGGTGCCGGAGGGAGGTATGGCGCAAAGCAGAAACAGCGGGAAGGGCCTTCGCAAGAGTGGACTTACCGGCAATCAAAGAGCCGCCAACTCCAAAGCCACCTATCAGAGTATATGCCAATCCGTTTGGGCAAAATATATGGACAGCCTGAAGATGATAAGTCAGAGGGCGGACTCAATGATGTCTACCATAAATATAGACGCCAGCATGAGGCAAGACCTATTGAGAAACCCTTATTACTTCCCCTTGTTTGTTAGTCCGATGGTCTACCGCAGTGCTTTAAGGCAAGAGATGGGCATCCACTATGATTTTGGCGCCACCCTTCGCAAGCGCCCTCTGCATGTGGAGGGGTTGGCTAATGACAGTAACACTATCAATGGGCTATTCACAGAGATAAATGGAGGTGGTAGTTTCCGCACGTGGTCTGAATTAGGAGAGAAAAATGCCACCTTAGCTCAATTTGGCGAGGAGAGCAACAGTGCGGACGCGGGCACAAATATAAAGGAACAAAGCCAAAAGAGCGATAGCATTATCAACAGGCAGCCATATCCGCGTTATGATTATTCCGACAAGCGATTGGAGGTAAACCGCAGTATCAATGCTTTTCTGACGGATTTATATGTGCTCCACCCCAACCTTGTGCAGCAGACAGACGCCGCTTTGGAGAAACAGAAAAGCCTGCCGTTGGATATAGAGAAGGAGCAGCAATACCGCAACACTGTATCCCAGCGAGTGGCTCCCGCAAGGCCTATGGATGTGATGGAACCTATTGTGGCAGTGAGCCGCAAGCCCAATTTCTGGAAGTTCACAGGTAAGGTGTCGCTCAAGATGATGCAGAATTACAACAGCGACAATTGGTATCAAGGAGCCGTGAACAACAGTTCGGTATTATGGAAATCGTTTTTCACGATGAACTATAATAACAAGGAAAAATTCCATTGGGATAACAGTTTGGAGTTTAACCTTGGCTTCCAATCAGACAGGAACGACAATAAGCATAAATACAAGACCAACACCGACCTTCTGCGTATCATCAATAGTGTGGGATTGCAGGCCTCGGGGCATTGGTATTATTCTGTGAGCTTAACAAGCTGGACACAGGTTTATCCTAAATACAACAACAATTCAGACTATGTCTATTCCGATTTCATGTCGCCCTTTGAGAGCGTATTGAGCATTGGTATGGAATACAAGAAAAGCGCCAGAAGATGGAATATCAATGTGAAACCCTCGCCGCTTTCCTATGATTTCAAATACTGCGACCGCAAAGCCCTCTATTCGCGCTATGGTATCAAGGGCAACAAGCATACGCAGGAGAAGTTTGGCTCTTCGCTCACATGCACCTTCAACTGGCAGATTCTCAACGAACTGAGGTGGAGGAGCTATCTTTATACTTATACTAATTATAAGAGCAGCCTTGTGCAATGGGAAAACACATTCAATTTCCAGATTAGCAAGCATCTTAGTACGGAGGTATTTATATATCCTCGCTTCGACGACTCTTACCACTCCTCAAAGAGCGATGCCAAAATCCAGTTGCGGGAATACATCAGCCTTGGATTTGATTACACCTTCTAAAACAAAATACAGACAATGAATCGCAGTGTGATAACGTTAGCCCACCTCACGAAAGAAAAGATACTTTACCTTTTGGAGATGGCAAAGCAATTTGAGCAGCATCCCAATAGGCGAATGCTGGAGGGCAAGGTGGTGGCCACCCTATTCTTTGAGCCCAGTACACGCACCCGCCTCTCTTTTGAGACAGCCGCCAATAGGCTTGGAGCAAGAGTGATAGGATTTGCAGACCCCAAGATAACCAGTGGCACAAAGGGCGAAAGCCTGAAAGATACAATCAAGATGGTGGCCAACTATGCCGATGTCATTGTGATGAGGCATTACCTTGAGGGCGCCGCACGCTATGCCAGTGAGGTAACGGATGTGCCTATCATCAATGCAGGCGATGGGTCTAATCAGCATCCCTCGCAAACTATGCTGGACCTCTATTCCATCCTCAAAACACAGGGCAGGCTGGACAACCTCAACATCTTCCTTGTGGGCGATTTGAAATACGGGCGCACAGTGCACAGCCTGTTGATGGCCATGCGGCATTTCAATCCCACATTCCATTTCATCGCGCCCAAGGAATTGGAGATGCCGGAAGAATACAAGCTGTATTGCAAGGAAAACAATATCCGCTATACCGAGAGCCGCGAATTTACGGAAGATATGATTGCCGCCGCAGACATTCTCTATATGACCCGCGTGCAGAAAGAGCGTTTCACTGACCTCATGGAGTATGAGCGTGTGAAGAACACTTATATCCTTTCGCGCAAGATGCTGGGCAAAGCAAAAGACAATATGCGCATCCTCCATCCCCTGCCCAGGATAAACGAAATCAGTGCAGACGTGGACGATGACCCCCACGCCTATTATTTCCAGCAGGCCAAAAATGGGCTCTATGCGCGCGAAGCACTAATCAGCGATGTCCTCGGCTACACTCTGGACTATATCCGCACAGACAAATCCATAATAGAATAAAACACCCTAAGTATGAGCAAGCAAATGATGGTGTCTGCCCTGGAGAACGGCACCGTAATAGACCACATACCCTGCGACAAGACTATGGCCGTGGTAAACCTCCTTGGCGGCATCAATAATATCCATACCACCATTATGATCGGCGCTAATCTGGCCAGCAAAAAGATGGGCCATAAAAGCATTATCAAGATTGCCAACAAATTCTTCACAAACGAGGAGCTGAATAAACTATCTGTGGTGGCCCCCGATGTAACACTGTGTATCATCCGCAATTTTGAGGTGGTGGAAAAGCGCCCTGTGGTTATGCCCACCGAGCTCCACAATATCGTGAAGTGCGCCAACCCTAAATGTATCACCAATAACGAACCAATGCCCACCCTCTTTAATGTAATAGACAAGGAGCAAGGCCTCATCAAATGCCATTATTGCGAAAAAGAGCAATGCTTGGACAAAGCCCAACTTGTCAGAATTGATTAATCCACAAACAACAATAAAACCTATCACATTATGAAACGAGACACGGAAATCTTCCAGATTATTGATGACGAACGCCAACGCCAACTACGTGGTATCGAATTGATTGCTTCCGAAAACTTTGTGAGCAACGAGGTGATGGAAGCTATGGGGTCTGTCCTCACCAACAAATACGCCGAGGGCTATCCTGGAAAGCGCTATTATGGCGGTTGCGTGAATGTAGACCGCAGTGAAAACCTCGCCATCGATAGAGTGAAGAAAATCTTTGGAGCAGAATATGCCAATGTGCAGCCTCATAGCGGAGCGCAGGCCAATGCTGCCGTATTCCTTGCTGTGCTTAAGCCTGGCGACACCTTTATGGGCCTTAACCTTGACCACGGAGGCCACCTCTCCCACGGCTCTAAGGTAAACACCTCTGGCATCCTTTACAATCCCATCGGCTATAATATAAAGAAAGAGACCGGTCGCGTAGACTATGACGAGATGGAGCAATTGGCCCTACAGCATAAGCCCAAGCTCATCGTGGGTGGTGGCAGTGCCTACAGTCGTGAATGGGATTATAAGCGGATGAGAGCCATTGCTGATGAGGTGGGAGCCCTTTTGATGATTGATATGGCCCACCCCGCCGGCCTTATTGCCGCCGGATTATTAGACAACCCCGTGAAATACGCACACATAGTTACCTCCACCACCCACAAAACCATGCGTGGCCCACGTGGAGGCGTAATCCTTATGGGCAAAGACTTTGAAAACCCCTGGGGCCTCACCAATAAGAAAGGCGAACTAAAGATGATGAGCCAGTTGCTCAACAGTGCAGTATTCCCTGGCATCCAAGGTGGCCCGTTAGAGCATGTCATCGCAGCTAAAGCCGTAGCTTTTGGAGAAATCCTCCAGCCCGAATGGAAAGACTATGCCATGCAGGTGAAGAAAAACGCAGCTCTGCTGGCCGAAGAACTGGTAAAGCGCGGCTTTGGCGTAGTCAGCGGTGGCACAGACAATCATTCCATGCTTATCGACCTCCGTCCCAAATACCCCGAGCTCACCGGCAAGGTGGCAGAAAACGCACTGGTGGCTGCAGACATCACTGTAAACAAGAATATGGTGCCCTTTGACACCCGCAGCGCCTTCCAAACCTCCGGCATCCGTCTTGGCACTCCCGCCATCACTACCCGTGGAGCAAAGGAAGACCTTATGATTCAGATTGCCGCATGGATTGAGGAGGTGCTCAACGACCCCGAGAACAACGACGTTATCTCCAAGGTGCGCCACGAGGTGAACGAGACCATGAAGGCCTACCCCCTCTTCGCTTACTAAATCACGCGGCTTCTTGCCCTGATAAATAGGCGCTTAACTATCTCATACATACAAAGAACACACACCCACCGCACAAGGCTCTCGCCCCTACGCGTTGGCCTTATTGATAACAACGAAAGCTACCCGCTAATGGATAACGCCGAGATTATCTTCCACCACTTCCCCAACCTCTCCGATGTTCAGAAGGAACAGTTTACCATGCTGGGACCTCTCTACGCCGATTGGAACAGCAAGATTAACGTCATCTCCAGAAAGGATATAGACAATCTCTATCTCCACCACGTCCTCCACTCTTTGGCCATCGCCAAATACATTGGCTTCAAGGACAACACCACCATTCTGGATGTTGGCACCGGCGGAGGTTTCCCTGGCATCCCATTGGCCATAATGTTTCCTCACTGTCATTTCCATCTGATTGACAGCATTGGCAAAAAAATTCGTGTGGCGCAAGAGGTGGCTAATGCCATCGGCCTCAATAATGTCTCTCTTGCCCATCAAAACGCCAAAGAGGAAAAGACAAAATATGATTTTGTGGTGAGCCGAGCCGTGATGACTGCCGATTCATTGGTTAGGCTCACCAAAAAGAATATCTCCAGAAAAGGCCACAACGGAATTCCTAACGGCCTCATCTGCCTAAAAGGTGGCGAATTGGATAAAGAGTTAGCCGACCTCCATCGCTGGTGCGACACCATCCCTCTCTCCACCTTTTTCCCAGAGCCTTATTACCAAACAAAGCAACTTATTTACATCCCACTGTAGATACACGCATACCGGATAATCATATCACTCCTCACTACCCCACTTAACAACCTTACCGCCATGATTAAGATAAAATGCTTCATTGTGAATATGGTAGAAGAAAACTGTTATGTCCTCAGCGATGACACCAACGAAGCCGTGATAATTGACGATGGTGCCTACTTGCGAGGAGAGCATCAGGCCATCGACGACTATATCTCACGCCAAGACCTCACCCTCAAACACGTGCTCAATACTCATGCTCACTTTGACCACACCCTCGGCAACTATCACCTCTACGAGCTCTACGGATTAAAGCCCGAGATGAGTGTCGCTGACGCCGAATTGTATGGCAATCTCTCATTGCAAGTACAAAGTATATTGGGCAGAAAACTGAAAGTAAATGTGGCTCCCGTAGACCACCTTCTTCACGATGGCGATGTAATCCGCTTTGGCACTCACCAACTACAGGTTATTCAGACCCCAGGCCACACACCAGGCGGTATTTGCCTCTATTGCAGGCAGGAGAATGTTCTCTTTTCCGGCGACAGCCTATTTCAGCAATCCATTGGGCGCACCGACTTTCCTGGCGGCGATGCTTTCTCCCTCATCACCTCCCTCAAGCAGCGTATAATGACTCTTCCCGACAACACAAAGGTCTACCCTGGCCATGGCCCCGCCACCACCATAGAGCAAGAACGCCGCCTCAACCCCTACTTCCGCAATTAGCGCCTCTTGCTATGGCAAGGGCTCGGGGCAAAAGCTCGGGCTACTCGGAGTACTCGGGCTACTCGGCATCTCCCGCCCATTCCGCTTAAATTGCCTATCTTGCCCATTCAGCCTAATCCTGCCTAACTCTGCCTAATTCCGCCTAAAAAGCCCCTTACCACCCATTTGCCAATTTTGCCTAATTCATTATCAAATAGCCCATCATCCTCCATGCGCGAAGAATCTACGCACGCAATGACCGCCCCCTGCATTGCCCTCATTGGGCACAACTCACTGATGATGCTGGGGCTCAAGGTCATCTTAAAAGACATCATGCCCTTGGCCGATTATAGGATTTTCCCTAATCTGAACGCTATTGAAAAGGATAACAACACTCCCCCATTCTTTCATTATTTCATTGAGCCCCACGTATTTGCAGAGGCTCCTGATTTCTTTTCTCACCATCAGCGCCAAACCATCATCCTTTCCGATGGCAACAATGAACAAGCCATTCCTCGCTCCTTCCGCAAACTCAATGTGATGCTGCCGGAAGACGAATTAATAAAACAACTCCTGCTCACTTACCAGCACGCCCACAATCATTACAACCATTACCCCACCGCCATTGCCACAAAGATGCAGCACGAGGAAGCCCAGGCCGCACCTTTGCTCACACTGCGTGAACAGGAAGTACTCATCCTACTCGCTAAAGGCCTTATCAATAAGCAGATTGCGGACCACCTCAGCATTTCGGTAAATACCGTCATCACTCATCGCCGCAATATCATGCAGAAGCTCGATTCCCAGTCTCTCCCCAAGCTCGTCATCTATGCCGTCACCCATCACCTCGTCTCCGCCGATGAGATAAAATAACCATTCGCAACCAACGCTTCACCACCCTAAGACCAAGAACAGAATCTGTGGCAAAGGTATTCAGTTGTCAATCAGCATATAAAGGAATTTCTCTTATCTTGTTTAAGCAAGTATTTAACTTAGATAATAAGCAAAAAAAACACCTCTAACCACCTCTAACCACGCCCCTATAAACCATGAAAATCACTCTCACAAGCAAAAGATTTCCCCTCGCCAACCAAATTTTGCCCGTGCCAACTGAAATAAATCCCCTCGCAAATCAATTTTCTCCCCTCGTAACCAAAATAAATCCCC
>CAZQVW010000056.1:11232-12748 GCA_964596865.1 uncultured Bacteroidaceae bacterium | reverse complement strand
AAATAAATCCCCTCGTCGTTTGATTTTTTCCCCTCGTAAACAAAATAAATCCCCTCCTCGTTTGATTTGGCACGGGAAAAATTTCATCGCGCACGGGAAAAAATCATTTTTCCACGGGATTAAATTCGTTTTCCACGAAGATAATTTCGTTCTTCACGAAGATAATTTCGTTCTTCACGCGCGTAAATCAGAATGGGAGACCAACGGCGAAATGGAAGGTGGCATCACGCCCAAAACGGGGATGGACAAGAGGAAGGTATTTGGAATCAGTGGTTTTGTAGGCGGGATTGATGGCTTTAATGCCGAGGTCGAAACGCAGGATGAAGTAATCCAGGTTAAGGCGGAGACCAATGCCGTAGCTAAGGGCTATCTGTTTCCAAAAATCACTTAATTGCAGTTGGCCACCCTTGCCGGTGACGGCATAGCGGCGGGTAGTCCAGATGTTTCCTGCGTCCACAAAGAAAGCGCCATTTAGTTTCCAAAAGAGATTGCTACGCCATTCGGCTTGCATCAGGAGTTTGAGATTGCCGGTTTGATTGATGAAATCCACGCGGCCATCTTCTCCTTTATAATTGCCAGGGCCCAGTTCTCTCACTCCCCAACCGCGAATACCATTGGCGCCGCCACCGAAATAGCGCTTTTCGAAAGGCACAATCAGAGTATTGCCGTATGGCTGTGCCACCCCCATAGCTCCGTGGATAGCCAGACTGTTGCGGGCATTGATGAAGAAAGAGGCGGAGGCGTCTATGTCGAATTTCAGATATTGAGCGTAGGCCACATCAAAGAGCTTGTAGTATCCATCGCTGTTTTTGGAAAATCCCAATGGCGAACTGAGCAGCCATAGCAGATTGCCAGCGCTCTCCACAGACCATAGGAGCCTCACTTGGGTAACATCAAAACTCTCTGCAGGGCGAGGGCCAAAGACGTTTCCTGTGTTGGCGGTAGCTAAGGAGCGCTGATTGGATGGATTGCTGGTCCATTCGTGGGAATATGTGGTGTTGAAAACGAGGAGGTCTTCATAGGCATAGCGAATAAGAGCGGAACGATAAGAAGTGGCCTCCAGATAATCATGGCGGAAAGTGGTGGAAATCCATGGCATATAGACATAGTTGAGACTGGGGAGATCCAATCTCTGTTTTACCCTCCCACTGTGAGTGCCCCATTGATAAGACCATAGGGCGGTGAGGACGCGCCTATGAAATTCTGGGCGTTCCTGTGTATTCCATTGCAAGGAAAGAGCCGTGTTGCCTCTGTGTTTGTTGAGCCCACGGAAAGGTGTGAGCAGTGAGGGGAAGGTGAGCTTGGTTTCGATGCCCAATTCAAAATAGTTTTGGTCGGAATATCCCTCAAGACCGGATATAGCTTCGTAGGCTCCATGCAATTTGGTTGTCCAGACCTCTGCCCCGCGAAATAGATTTCGATTAGTGAATAATAGATTGAGCGCCGCCCCCAGATTGCCGGCTGTATTGGTGCCCTCCACCTCTAATCCAAAGGTATTGATGGGGCGCATCAGAAT
>CAZQVW010000056.1:0-11222 GCA_964596865.1 uncultured Bacteroidaceae bacterium | reverse complement strand
GGAGCGGAGTGTGTCAATCTGATGGTTGGTAGTGTCAATCTGATGGTTGGTAGTGTCAGAAAGATTGGTAGAGCCATTGCTTATCCTGCTGCGGATAGAGACATAGCTTACGGTCTCTAAATTCATTAGTGAGCGGTAGGCATTATTGACGTCGCTCTCGCGGAAAATATCGCCACTTCTTAATCCCAACTGGCGCCGAAGAAACCCTTTGCGCAGTGGCACGGGAGGGGAGACTATGATGGAATCTAAATAAAAGATTTGGCAAACCTTACTGTGGTAGGGATTATTGGGGGCTTCAGAAGAAGTGGAGGTATTTGTGTTGTCCGGCAATGATTGAGGAATGTCGCAATAAAGATGGAGGCTCACGCGCGAAGGACCATCCAACGTGTCTACATCATAGTGGAAATAATTTTTCAACATGAGATAGTAGCCGTGATTTCTCAGCATGGAGGTGAGGCGCGAACGCTCCTTGTCAAGGGCAGAGGCATCCATCTTCATCCCCGGATAGAGCAGGGATGAGGCAATATCTGATTGGATAAGTGAATCAATGTCGGGGGTGTTGGCTGTACGAGAAATATTACTAATGATATATGGCTTTCCGGTGTGGAGGCGGTATTCCACTTTTGTGCGCTTCTTTTTACTGTTGGTGGAGATGTCGGCATCTACATGAGCCTGCAGATAGCCTCTATCTTTTAGAGCCATTGTGAGGGAGGTGCAGGTGTTGGCTGTTTGTTCTTCGCTATATATAACAGGGGCCTCACCCAAACGCCTCCAGAAACGTGAGGAACGCTTGGCGGTGTCGGTGGGCGAAAGGGAATATAGGGCTAACGGAGCTTTCCACAGGTTAAACCACTTGGTGTTTGGTCGCTGGCGCACGTATGTCTCAAAGGAGGATGGCGAAACGGCATTGTTATCGCTTTGCATCTTCACAGATTCCAACAGAGTGTCGCCGTTTACCAAGAACTTGTTTGGTGAACAGGAGCCCATCAGTATTATGCCCAAAGCAAATATGGCCCACACGAATTTGGAGCGCATGAATGAAATAATTGGTAATGTTATCCTATAGGGACTATCCCATATTGTCATCACTGAAATCAACTTTTGGGTTGGAAATCAAAGGGGCAAAAAGACGCTTCAGATCGCGATGTTTATGGTGGACTTTGATAATCAGGTGGAGCGCAAGAATGAGGATGACGCCTCCCGCACCGATAATCGCATAAAGAGGAATGGCGGGCAGATTGACAGGAAGAAACACTGTGTAAGGACTAAGGGTGGCCGAGTTGTCGAAATAAGGGGGATAGAAACAAAGGGCAATTCCGGCAATAAAGGCAATGGCGCTCAATATAGCCAAGATGGAAATGAGGGCATAATGAGAGCGGCGCAGGCGAGTTTTAATACTGAAACGCTTGTATGCCTGCTTTTTCATTCGCTGTTCTGTTTGCCAGAGAGTGGGGATTGGCGGCAGGATTGTTTCCACCTGGGCATCGGGGGCAGTGAGCATCGTGGTGGTGCCACTATCAAAATAGGTGGTTACGTAGAGATTTTCGTGATAACTTTTTAGTGTGAGCCATTTGCCATAACCGCCATTTTTTAGGAACTCGTCTTTGCGGAAAGCGATATTACTGTGCTCTGCTTCAATGGGCTTGCGCTTGCCTCTGTTGATGGCTTGGAAATTAAGGATTTGCCATTTGCGTAGATGCCTGATGTTTTTCTTCACCCAACGAGCGTGGTCGTAGCCATAGAATTGATTATATCCCATACACAGACTGTAGCCTCTTTGTATGGCGTCGGCAAAGGTGCGCAACCATTCGCGGCTTTTGGGCACAGAAGTGGGCTTGAGTAATAATATCCACTCTTTGCGGGCAGCCCTCACGCCAAGGGTAACAGCCATGGCTTCGTGAAGGATGCCATTTTTGTTTTGCGGGAGGAAAGTATAGCGCACCATCCCCGGATAAAGTTCGGCATAGCGCTTGATGACATCGTTGGTGTTGTCGGAGGAGGCGTTGTTTACGATAAGAATTTCAAAATTTGGATAATCTTGGGTAACCACCTGTTTGATGGCTCGCTCCAATAGGTAGTCAGAATCGTGGGTAACAATCACCACGGATATGCCGGGGAGAGCCTCAGGATTGGTGGCCTCGGGATTGGTGGAATCTGGGCTTGTGGCATCTGGGGTGATAGCCTCGGGGCTTTGTGGGAGCGAGGAATTATCTCTATGGGCTGGGGGTACAGGAACAGCCGTGTAACCGGCCCAATAAATAATAATGTAGATTAGCAGCAGGGCTAAGGCTGCAATTATCAGAGTTATGGAGAGTGGAAAAATCATTGTCGTGAATTAAGAAAGATAACCACACAGCGCCTGGAGGCATTATAGCATGCCGTTGGGCCCCATAGCATGCCACACAGCGTGTGGAGGCAGCGTGGCTAAGCCATTGGGCCCCATAGCATGGGGGTGCATTATAGCATGCCGTTGGGCGGGAAGATGAAATTATAGGCAGAATTAGCCATTATAGGCAAGATAGGCGGAATTAGGCAGAGTTAGACAGGAGATGCCGAGTAGCCCGAGTGCTCCGAGTTCTCCGAGTGGGCGGAGCCCTTGTCCCGAGCCCTTGCCCCGAGCTTTTTTTAAGATTACCCCGGGGCTCGGCGTCTGAACTCTGCGCACACGATGGCAGTGGCTACTCCCACGTTGAGACTTTCAATCACATTGGCGTTGGCAGGGTAAGGCGGAATAAACAGTTTGTTGCTTACACAGGCGCTTACCGGATTACTAATGCCATTGCCTTCGTTGCCCATCACGATAATACCGTGATTTTCTAAATCAGAGGAATAGATGTTATCGCCATCGAGGAAAGTGCCATAGATGCGGATATTTTTATGAAGTTTTTGGAAATAAGCGGGTAGAGCTGTGTAGACCACATCCACCTTTGTTAAAGCCCCCATGGTGGCTTGCACCACTTTCGGTGCAAAGGCATCCACCGTGTCTGGCGAGCACACAATGAGCCGAATGCCAAACCAATTTGCCAGCCTTATGATTGTGCCCATATTGCCAGGGTCTTGAATGCAATCCAGAGCCAAAACCAATTCGGTTTCCGGCAATAGGAGTGGGTCAATGTCATTGGTGGAGGGCGCTCTGTTGGCGGTATTATAGATAGCTGGTGTGTTGTCCTTTATATCATCGGTGGGGGGTGTTTTAGTTTCTGTATTTATAATGTGATTCTTATTAAGTTTTCCAAACACGGCAACCACCTGTTGCGGAGAATCCAGCAAACTGGCCCTATTTAATTCTGTTTGGTTTACCTCGTCTATTAGATTGATATTATCCAAAAGATGATGATTGGCCTCCAGCCATTGAGGGGTAGCGGCAAGATAAGTGCAGGGAAAGGCTTTGAGCAATTCGCCTACTACCTTTGGGCCCTCGCCCACAAAGAGACCGCTCTCATCGCGGTGTTTTTTCTGGCGAAGGGAATGGATTTGTTTTATTCTTGCCTTACTTATCATAATGACTGTTTACTTGTTGTGTTGGCGATTTATTTGATTTTGGTAGTGCGGTGGCTGTAGGTGGCTGATGAGTGGGAATGCCGACTGTTTACTTATCCTGTTGTTTTTTGGGCGTGAAATAAAAATAATACCAGAAATACGTGTCGCCATAAAGATAGCGGCACATACTGTTGGCCTCAACGGGGTCTGTGTATTTCTTTTTCTCAGCGAGGAAGTCGGCGTAGTTGGCCTCGGTCATGGTGTCGGAATAATTCAGGGCAGTGCTGACCGATTGACTAAGGAAGACCACCAGAGCCTCCTTGTAATGCTTAGGCAGGGAGGGGGAATGAATGTCATACCAGTGAGGCAAGACTCCAACAAATGCGTTCAAATCTTTATGGAGAAGCATATTGCATAGAGCTACATCAGCATATTGCTTTGCGCTGAGCGGCGAAAGGATTTTGATGGTATTGCCATCTTGGGGAACGGGGTAGAGAAAGAGCTTGTCGCCCAATTCGCCATTCTTCACCATAGCCTCGGCCCTAAGAGAGAATAGGGTGCTGTCGGTATTGAGAGAGCGTTCGCCAACAGTGAGAGCCTTATCCCATTGCTGGGTATCGAGGTAATGGCGGATGGTATGGCAATAATGAGAAACTTCGTTGGTATTGACGAAGATGATATTATAGATCATCAAAATGATGATAATCCACAGGTTGCTGTTGATGGGTTTGCAACGAAGGAGGGTAGTGGCGATGCGGGGCAACAGACTGTTTCTGTATATCGTCAGTATCACAAATGCGGCACACATCAATGCGGCAGACAAGATGTCGGCCACAGTGAAGTGTTCGTTGGCAATTAAAGTGAGGATGACAACCGAAGGCAGGAAGCAAAGTGCATACCAATGAATCTCTACTTTCAGTTTATGGCTAAGAGAATAGGGCAATAAAGCCACCACAATCATTAGGCATACCAATGTGAGATTGTTTACGCCATAGGGGGCAAAGGTATCCACCACCATCTGGTGTTGGAAGCGCCAATAAGCCGCCAGCTCTATCAGAAAGAGCGCCCAACACATCAGTTTGATGTAGCGGGCATCGGTGAGCATATATTTTTTTATTGCGCTGACAGTCATGGGGCAATTCTCGTTAATCCACTTGCTCCAGCACCACGGCAGAGCGGGCAGGCAAATACAGGTGTAACCACCCCTTATGCTGGCGGGAGAGGAGAGGGTCGTAGGTGGTGAGGTGCTCCACAGTATCGTCGCTCAATCCAAAACCACCGTATTTCTTGGCATCGGTATTAAGGATTACGCGATATTTTCCCTCGGGCATCATAAAGCCGTAGCCCTCGAAGGAGCGGGTGGGATTGAAGTTGAACACAAAGAGTTGGCGTCCACGCGAATAAGCCAATATCTGGTCGCCATCGTTATGCCAGACCTCTTTTACTTTTGTCTGTAATAGATGTCTGTTTGATTTGAGAGTGGAGAGCATATCACGGTCGAAATCGCCAAGAAAATGATAGAAAAGCTCTTTATTATCCACCAGATTCCATTGGCGGCGGGCGTATTTATAGCTCCAGCCGTTGCCCTCGCGGGGAAAGTCAATCCATTCGGGATGCCCAAACTCATTGCCCATAAAATTGAGATACGCGCCGTTGATAGTGCTACTGGTAACGAGGCGCAGCATCTTATGCAGGGCAACTCCGCGGTTTACAGCTGCGTTTTCATCGCCTATGCGGAAATGCCAATACATATCGGCGTCCACAAGGCGGAAGATAATGGTTTTGTCGCCCACAAGAGCTTGGTCGTGGCTCTCCAGATAAGAGACTGTGTGCTCGTCTTTGCGGCGATTGGTCTCCTCCCAAAGGATGGCACTGGGTTTCCAATCTTCGTCCTTCTTTTCCTTGATAGTCTTGATCCAGAAATCGGGGATATTCATCGCCATTCTGTAATCAAAACCGTAGCCGCCGTCTTCAAATTTGGCAGCAAGCCCGGGCATACCGCTCACTTCCTCGGCAATGGTGATGGCTTGAGGGTCTACCTCGTGGATAAGGCGATTGGCCAGCGTGAGATAACAGATGGCGTTGTCGTCCTGATGGCCGTTGAAATAAGCACTGTAATCCACAAAGTCCTCGCCGAGGCCATGACTGTAATAAATCATCGAGGTAACGCCGTCAAAACGGTAGCCATCGAAATGAAATTCCTCTATCCAATAGCGGCAGTTGCTCAAAAGGAAATGGAGCACCTCGTTTTTGCCGTAGTCAAAACAGAGGCTGTCCCATTGATTATGCACATGGCGCTCGCCTGGATAGAAATACTGATTGGGGTCGCCGGCAAGGTTGCCCAGCCCCTCCACCTCGTTTTTTACGGCGTGGGAATGCACCAAATCCATAATCACCATGATGCCCATGGAATGAGCCTCGTCGATAAGGTGCTTCAATTCTTCGGGAGTGCCAAACCTACTGCTGGGGGCGAAAAAGCTGGACACATGATAACCAAAACTGCCGTAATAGGGATGCTCCTGAATGGCCATAATCTGGATACAGTTGTAGCCACCCTTTTTTATGCGGGGCAGGATATTTTGGCGAAACTCATCATAGGTGCCCACGCCCTCCTTGTCTTGGGCCATACCGATATGGCATTCATAGATAAAGAGAGGGCCGGAGGGCCGACGGAAGGTTTTCTTTTTGAAGACGTATTCCTGCTCCGGTGCCCACACCTGCGCACTAAAGATTTTGGTTTGTTCATCTTGCACCACCCTTGTGGCCCAAGCGGGGATGCGTTCTCCCTGGCCGCCATCCCACATTACCAGCATCTTGTACAGCTGGCCGTGGCAGAGGGTGTCTTTCTTCATCTTCAGTTCCCAAACGCCATTGTCTTTCCGATGAAGCAGGAAACGCTCGTCCATCTGCCAATTATTAAAATCGCCAATGAGATAGATGGCCGTGGCATTAGGAGCCCATTCGCGGAACACCCATCCGTTTTTCTCCTTGTGCAGACCGAAATAAAGGTGGCCGGAGGCAAAATCCTTGAGCGTCTTGCGTCCTTTCAGTTCGTTTTCTTTGTCTATGGCGTGCTGATGGCGCCCTTCAATGGCATCGCTGTAGGGCTGGAGCCATGGGTCGTTGTCGATAATCTTCATGGAGTAATGATGTTTGGGTTATATATATATAATGTGGGGTGGGGCAGGGATTTCCAATTCTGTGAGGGTTAGGCCGAGGCTATTAATTACTGCTCACTTTGCGGCCATTTTCGTATCGGCCCTTATCTGTTACACGACCGGCGCGGTCTTTTTCCACATACTGGCCATCGCGAACACCATTGCGGTAAGAGCCTTCAAAACGGTTGCCTTGCTTGTCTTCCTCCACGCATTTGCCGTGCTTCACTCCGTCTTTGAATCCGCCTTTATACTTTTCGCCATCGGCCTTGCGCAGGATGCCTTCGCCGCTCATCTCATCGTCTTTCCACATGCCATCGTAGACATCGCCGTTGGCCCAAGTGTATTTGCCTTTACCGTTGCGGCGGTCGTTTTTCCATAAGCCCACATAAATGGCTCCGTCTTTCCAAGTGAAGGTGCCGGTGCCACTCTTTTCGCCATTGAGGAAGGTGCCGTTGTATTTGTTGCCGTTCTTGAATTTGTAGATACCCAGGCCGGTGCGCTTGCCGTTCAGATACTGGCCGTCATATTGATTGCCGTCCTTAAACTTATATGAGCCCTTGCCGTTCATGTTGTCGTCTTTCCATTCGCCGCTATACACATCGCCGTCGGCATAGCGGAAAACACCCTGCCCGTTGCGCATATTATTAAGCCATTGCCCTTCATAGCGCGAGCCATCTGGCCAGATAAAGATTCCATCGCCGGATTTCTGGTCGTTTTTCCATTCGCCTTGATACTGTGCGCCTTTGGCAAAAGTGTAGGTGCCCTGTCCATTGCGCCTGTCCTGCTCCCATTCGCCGCGATAGATGTCGCCGTTATAGTAATACATAGTGCCCTCGCCCTGCTGATAGTCTTTATACCAGAGGCCTTCATAGCGATTGTTGTTGTTGAAATAATAGGTGCCGTGGCCGTGCTGGTGGTCATTGAGCCATTGACCCACATATTTCTCACCGTCAGAAAAAGAGTAGGTGCCTTGTCCGGTGCGTTTGCCTTTGAGGTAATCGCCCTCATAGGTGTCGCCGGATTTCCACGTGGTCTTTCCTTTTCCGTTGGGGCGATTGCCTACCAGTTGGCCGTTGTAAACCGAACCGTCCTTGAAGGTGTAGGTGCCGATAGATATTTTTTGCGCTGTGGAGGATATGGCTGTAAGAATGGCCACGAGGAATATGATAAGGTGTCTGTTCATGAGGGTATAGTGTGCTAAAGGGTGGAGGTGTAAAAGTATGAGGGTTAGGTGATTGCGCTAAATGATGTAAGAATAGCGTCAGATAGCGTCTTTGTTGTCTATTAGGAATTGCTCGGCTCGGCGGAGGTCGTCAGGAGTGTCGATGCCCACAGTCTCGTGTTGGGTGATGCCCACCTTGATGTGATAGCCGTTTTCCAACCAGCGCAACTGTTCCAGCGACTCGGCTTTCTCCAATTCTCCTTGGGGCAAAAGAGTGAGCTGATGGAGCACAGGGGTAAGATAAGCATAGAGGCCGAGGTGTTTATAATAGGTATGGCGCTTCAGCCATTCGCTTTTGTCCACGCCCCTTAAATAAGGGATTACGGAGCGACTGAAATAAAGGGCCTGTCCCTCGGTTCCCACCACCACTTTGGGCGAATTGGGATTCTCCAATGCGCTGAGCGGAGCATCGGCACTGAAAGGTTTTACCAGCGTGGCTATCTGGGTCTTCTTGTCCTCGAAACAAGTTTTCAGGGCCTCTATCTGCGAGGGGTGAACAAAGGGCTCGTCGCCTTGAACATTGATGACCACATCAAAACGGTCGGCACCAAGTTTCTCTACGGCTTCCCAGCAGCGGTCGGTGCCGCTATGATGGTCTTGGCGTGTCATCACGGCTTTGCCGCCAAACCTTTCCACAGTCTGAAAGATGCGGTTGTCGTCTGTGGCCACCACGGTGAGGTCGGCCAAATGGCATACGCGCTCATACACTCGCTGGATAATGGGCTTGCCGCCCAGCATAGCCAACGGTTTGCCTGGAAAGCGGGTGGAGGCATATCTGGCGGGGATGATTATGATGTATTTCATTTTATATTTTCGTTTGCTTTTACCATTCTATTTCAAAGACATCGTCCTTTGGCGGCGTGGGGGAGGAGTATTGAAGGGAGTCGCTATCAAAACCGAAGCCCTGGCCGCACATATCAAAGTCCTTGGGGATATTAAAGGCTTCGTCTTGGGAATAACCCAAGGTGGGGTCAGCCCAAACCTTTTTCATATATAGCGCCCACACGGGCAGAGCCATGCTTGCGCCCTGGCCCATTGTCATACTATTGAAATGGATATTGGGGTTTTCGCCGCCAACCCAGCAACCGCTTACCAGTCGGGGCACCACGCCCATAAACCATCCATCCGAATTGTTTTGAGTGGTGCCAGTCTTGCCGGCAATGGGGGCAGTGAAGCCATAGCGGAAGCGGAGCCTGCGGCCGGTGCCTTGATCTATCACTGCCTGCATCATATGGAGCATGCGATAGGAACTTTCGGGGCTGATAACCTCGTCGGTGGTGGTGCGGAAATTCTCAATCACCTTGCCGTTGCTGTCTTCTATCTTTGTTACCAACAACGGCGTTACTCTCAATCCGCTATTGACGAAGGCGGTGTAGGCGCTCACCATCTCTTTCACCGAAATCTCGCATGTGCCCAGACAGAGCGTGAGGTTTGGCTGAATATCGTGGCGGATACCGAAATTCTTTAGCATCTGCACAAACGCCGAGGGGCCGAATTTGTCTATCAGATAGGCCGAAATCCAGTTGTTGGACTGCGCCAACGCCCATTCCAGCGGCACAAGTTGGCCATATCTGGCTTTAGAGCCATTGCGGGGGCTCCAATTGCCGTAGGTGCGCTGAACATTCATCACGAGGTCGCACGGGGTCATGCCATTCTCCATTGCCAAAGCATAGAGATAGGGCTTGATGGCGGAGCCCACCTGTCTATGACTTTGTCCGCACATATCGTATTGGAAATTAGCATAGTCTATGCCGCCCACCCACGCTTTGACATAACCATTGACGGGATCCATCGACATAAATCCCGCCTGCAGAAAAGATTTGTGGTAGATAATGGAGTCTATAGGCGACATGATGGTGTCTACCTCGCCGTGGTAGGTGAAGACGGTCATCGGCACTTTCTCGCGCATGGCCTGCATTATCTGGTCATCGTCGGCGCCATCGGCTTTCATCAGTCGGTAGCGCTGCGTCTGCTTGATAGCCTGCATCATTAGGCGCTTGCGTGTTTTGGCCCCCAGCGAAGAGGCGTAGGGGAAAGAGGGCGAATCCAGTTTTTGCTTGTTAAAAGCGCGCTGCAAGTAGCCGCCCACGTGTTCCCTCACAGCTTGCTCGGCATAGCGCTGCATTCTGCTGTTTATGGTGGCGTGTATCTTCAGGCCATCGGTATAGATATTATATGGCTCGCCATCGTCCTTGAAATGCTTGTTACACCATCCGTAAAGCGAGTTGTTGTCCCATTCCCAAAGGGCGTCATTATATTCCAAATCGGTGGCGAAATTATTGCGCTCGGGGCGTTTGGCCATCATAATGTGGCGGAGATATTCGCGATAGTAAGTGGCGATACCCTTGTCGTGGGAGACGCGCTGAAAATTCAATCCGAGGTCCTCTTTCTTGTATGCATCGGCCTCGTAGTCGGTGATATATCCCTGGTCGGCCATGAGCTGGAGGACGGTGTTGCGCCTGTCTTTCACGCGCTCGGGATTGCGGATAGGATTGAAGTATGAGGGATTTTTACACATGCCCACCAGCATAGCGGCCTCGGGCACAGTGAGCTGGTTTGGCTCCTTATTAAAATACACTTTCGCTGCACTCTTGATGCCCACCGCGTGGTGGAGGAAATCAAAGTCGTTGATATAGAGGGTGAGGATCTCGTCCTTGGAATAATAGTGCTCTAATTTTAGAGCGATGACCCATTCTATGGCTTTCTGCATTAGGCGCTCAGTACTGTTGGGAGCTACGGAGGTATAAAGCTGTTTGGCCAACTGCTGGGTGATAGTGCTGCCGCCGCCTGCGGATTTCTGATGCAATATACCGCGCTTCACCACGGCTCGAGCCAGTCCGCGAATGTCGATGCCCGAATGCTGATAAAAGCGTTTGTCCTCTGTGGCCACAAGTGCCTTGAAAACTGCGGGCGAAACCTCATCGTGGGCAGCAAAGATGCGGTTTTCGTTGTAAGAGAACGTGCCCAACAATTCGCCGTCGTCGCTAATTACCTGCGATGCGTATCTGCTGATGGGGTTCTCCAGTTCCTCCACATTAGGCACATAGCCAATCCATCCATTCCAGATGGCTATGAAAAACATTGCCCCGCCTGCGAAAAACAATGCGGTGAGCGTCCAAAGGATGATGGTTATACGGCGTCTCAAGATGAGTTCGTGTTTGATTGTTATCTCATTTGCGAGCATAATCACCGCAAGATACGGTGAAAATCACTTCAATATGCAAAGATAAGTCATTTTTGCCGAATAATCCTCGTTTGGCGGCGTATTTAACCCTTGTTGCGAAAATCAAAATGCGAGATAGTTTGCGTTAACAGTACTGTTTAGTTATTGTTACAGTACTGTTTAGTTATTGTTACAGCAC
>CAZQVW010000055.1:0-13045 GCA_964596865.1 uncultured Bacteroidaceae bacterium | reverse complement strand
AAACAGACATGGTCGCCGATATGGAGCTTGGGCGTATAATTGCCGGTATTGATGCAATCCATATCCAATCCGCGCAGACTATGAAAGCCATCGCCCACGGTGATATACCGGCCGCCGAGGATGGAGAAAGGATTCTCCACAAAACTTTTTTTGCCCACCTTCACGCGATGGCGGAAGCGGAACGTAGCCAAAGTATTGCGGAAACTGGTGATGGCGCGCTTGACGGCCGTGTTGCAAACAATCATCACCACAACAGCCGCAATCACCATTATTATTTTTCGCAGCACCATCCACACAAATCCTAAGATTTTTCCCCACAGTCTGGGCGAGAAGCAGCGCTTTAGAGCTGACACCAACGGGCGCCACCCCAGATTTTGCTTCACTATGCCGCGGCTCACCTTTGCATCGGCGCCCTTCACCTTGCGCCTGAGCACAAACAGACGGAATATGTAGGGGAACATGAAATCGCTCACCCTGTTTTTCATCTTCATCGTGGTGTAGGGTGAAATACCGTGGGGCGTGTCTTCGTAGTAGTCGTAGATGGAAATCAGATTCTTCACATAGGTGCGAACAGGGTCTACGGCTTCCTCCACCAAATTGATGTCGCCGGTTTCAAAGAGCGTGGGGTTGTACACAAAGTTCTGCTTTCCCGCCAGTGCCACGTGGAGCAATAGAGGAACTGCGGGCACGCCCGTGCCGGCTCCAAATTCGCGGGGCTGATAGCCGCGTATCATATCCGTTCGGATGATGTTGCGACTAACATCGATGATGCCCATACCGATAGTCTGGATGAAATCGTCCACATCCACGTAGGCCACACTATCTTTGCGCGCACGGGTGGAAGCGAGGTGGATTAGGCCGGCCTCGTTTTGGTCGAGCAAATCCAGCAACGAGGGAATGTGCTCTATACGCAAGATGTTGCGGGCGTCAAGGAGCCAGATATATTTACAACGTATGGGGATGGTCTGATTTAGCGCGAAGGTGAAACTATTATCCTGCGAAAGATTGTCCGTATTGCTCACATAATCAAACGGCACACGGCCCTCAAAGAGTTTGGCGGCGTTAGAAGTGCCATCGGTGGAGTCGTTGTCCACCAGAATTATCTTTATTCGCTGGAGAACGGGTTGTTCCAGCAGAGCCAACTTCTGGAGTTGCTGTTTCACCGAGAGCACATTATTGCGGGCACTGATACAAATTGCCAGCGTATGGCCATAATTAAAAGTGAGTTGCGATGACATGATGCGTGTGTCCTCTGGAAGGGCGTTTTGTTTGGGTGGGGCGAAGTTCTGTGCTTTTTAATAGTCAGGGAGCAAGTCCTTTCAGTTTTTAATCTTCTGCCAAAAGATAAGTAACAGACTTCTACCACATTTATTTATCCTCTAAACTGATGGTATGCAGCTCCTTATCCACCAGAATGATGTCTTTTGCTTTCAGATTGGCAGAACCGGCCTTTATTGCCTTGAATTTAATGGTGCACAGCACGTGGTCGCCCTCTATAGGGGTGGCATCGCCTTTGCCCACAAAGGTAATGTACACGGCTTTTTGGCCGTTGGTGTGGAGGCGGTCGCGAGTGTAATTATCAAGGGTGTTGGCTTCTGCGGCTTCGATGCCGAGATATTGCATCTGCTTCTCCGAATAAGGCAAGGAGAGGGAGAAAGCGTTCACGCCCTTCATGCCTGTGCCCTTAACGGTGAGCACGATTTCTTCTCCGGCCTTATATGATGCCTTATCGGTGGAGACGGAGATTTTGCCAGCGAGGGCAGGAATGGTGTCAATCTTCTCGGGGTGATAACCATCGATTTCTACGGCGGCATTGGAGATGTCGTAGGCGTCTATCAAGCCATTGCCATTTATATCGCCCTTGGAAACATATCCCTCAAAGTCGCTATCGCCCTGGCGCAAGCCATTATAGTTCATATACGAGGTGAGGTCGTTTTCATCCAAGTGGCCATCGTTGTTGATGTCGCCGGGAATATAATAAGGAGTGCCTTCGCGCCGGAAGATATACAGTTCCTGACCGGAACCGAAGTCGCCGCCGCCTTTTTCCACATCGATACGCACATAGCGGGCTGTGAGATTCTCCGCAAACGGGAATGTCTTCAAAGTAGCGTCCATCGCCCATTGGAATGGGCCCTGCTCCTGCCAGTGTTGCTTGTCGGTGCTCACAGAGATGCGGCCCTTTTGCAAGATGCCGTTGGTTCCGCTCTGTCGGGGCAAGTATTCCAGTTTGTCGAGAGTGTTTACGGAGTGCAAATCGATGATGACGGTGAAGGGCACGGCCTTCTTTCCGTATTCGGTGTGCCAACCGGTTTCTTTATCAAAGTCGAAGAGTTTGCGCAAACCCTGTCCGCCCTGTGATGGTGCGGTGCTTTGTGCAGTGATACCCTTTACGGCAAATTCATACGGGTCGCGATTGGTGGTAGCCCTCACGTCCACCCATTCAGAAGCCTTACCTTTGGCTGTGGCGCGCACGCGGAAGGAATAATCTGTCTCGGGGCGGAGGTCTTCAAAGAGGAAAGAGGTGGAACGGATGTCAAAGTAGTCCATTCCATCGTATTGGATTTCATAGGCTTCGGCGCCGTCCACGGGTTGCCACGAGAGGGTGAGGCTATAGGGCTTACGGTCGGATTCTTTTACCCCGGCGTTTTGGGGCTTGGACAGAGAAATCGTGGGGGGCTCGATACCGCGCGCGGAGATACTCTTATTATAAAATTCGCAACCCTCCACGCGTATCTCCGTGGCGTGGGCAGTGATGTCAGTGGCGGGCAAGGCTATTTCCAAAGCGGGAGCGGACTGCATCTTCACCGTATCGTGGCCCAAAATCACGGGCTGGGTGAAGAATTTGTTGTAGTCTGTGCGGGCATTGAAGATATAGCGCCCCTTTGTGGTGTTGCCTAACGATTTTTCTGTGGCCTCCATCTCGCCAGCGGTTTTGGCAGGAGTGAGCTTAACCTTCTTGCCCCCGATGGTAGCGGTGATTTTCTTCGCATTCTTCACTCCCACCAGTCTAATCACCGTGGCCTTGTTTTTCTGGAAACCCTTGTAATCACCGGTGGTCTGCAGAATGTTTACCGTCATGGTGTTAGTGAGCTGATGAAGAGCCACGTAGGTGGAAGTGCTCTCGTTGTTGAGATAAGCCACGCTGTATCCGTCGTCATCGTAGTCGAAGAATTCGCTCTTAATCAGATTGTCGTCGCCAGTTGCGGCCGTAGCGCCTTTTTTCGTGGCCGCAGAATTTTTGCCTGCGCTCTCCGTCTGCACGGGATAGACGTCATAGCGGCGCACGGTTTGGTCAATCTGGGAGGGATTGTTGTTGGGATTAGTAACGGGGATAATGGCACCGGCTTTCACCAGTACCGGCAATTTCCACAGCGGAGCATCGAAACTATTCAGCACCGCACCACCTTGATAGATGTTGCCCGTGAAATAATCAATCCACTGGCCCTTAGGGAGGTAGATATTATTGCGAATATCATTGCCAAGGGTGTCGGCGGCAGTCTCTTGATAGATAGGAGCCACCAGCAAACTGGGGCCATAGAGGTATTCGTATTCCGTTTTCTTGCCCAGAGTATAGGTGTTGGGCTCGTCCAGCATCAGAGCGCGGATCATGGGCTTGCCATCCACGGCCTCGTGAGCAATGGAATAGGCGTAGGGCATCAGCATCGACTTCATTTTCAGATAAGCCCTGTTGATACTGGTGGCGGGCTCGCCCAAAGCTTGGGGATATTTCTCGTTGCTGCCCCAACCGTCCATATTCAATTGCATTGGCGTGAACGTCTTCCACTGATATTCGCGGACATTCACTTTCATATTGCGACCGCCGAAGATGCCGTCCACGTCTGACGTGATATTGGGCATACCGGCCAATCCTGCCCCGATGAATGTGGGGATATGAAAGCGGATATATTCCCATTGCCCGCCCGTTTGGTCGCCGCTCCACACGCCGGCGTAGCGTTGTGTGCCGGCCCATCCGTCTAATGAGATAATAAACGGACGCGCCCCGTGGCCGTATTTAGACATCAAGGACGCCACCTCACTGATACCGTTCAATCCGAAGGAATAACCGGCACCAACCCATGCCACATCGGTTTTGAGCACTCTCACACCGGCGTCTTTGATTTCGCGCACGATGTCGCGTTGCAAAAGGGGCGCGATAGTGTCGATAGGGTGGAGGTCGGATTGCGTCCAGAGCCCGATTTCCACACCATTCTTGCGGGCATAGTCTCCAAAGTCCTTTAGGTTCTGTATATTACCCTCTAATGAGGAGGTCTGTCCGTAGCCAGCGCCATAACCATCGTTGGGGAGCACCCAGCCCAGCGGCATATCGTGGCGCTTGTAGCGATCCACCACGGCGCGTGCGGAAAATTGGTAGGCTACGGTGTCGTTCTCGCTTCCTATAACCGCATTTTCGCCTCCCTGCGCGCCATTGTTTGATTTATCCCCGCTTTTGCTTGTATTATTAATACCTTTCTCCGTGTCGCTGACCTGCATAGTGCCTGTTGGCGCGGCCTGACCGTTGAGGGATTCGTGGTAACCGCCGTTATCTTTTTGGTCTTCCTTATAATATTTGCCGTCCTCAAAGAGCACGGCGCCCCAACTGCCTTTGGGCACCTCTTTCCAGTAGTCGCGGTTGTAGGCGTTGAGGTGGCCCTCATAGAACCCGAATTTCGGCAACAGTACGGGATGCCCAGTGAGCTGATAGTAATCGTTTAGCAAGGCCACCGCACCGGTATCCACCATGATAAAATAATCCAGATAGTCGGTGTTGTGGGTGAGCACCACCCTGTCTTTCTTCTGTGCCCCGAAATCATATTGCCCGGGCTGGAATGTATAGGCCATGAAACCGTAACCGCCCGTGCTCCAATAGAAAGGCGCAGGCGAGCACACGCCGCCGTCTGTCCAACTGTTCTCGTTCACAATATTCACCACCTGATTCTTGTGGGAAAAGCGCCCGTTCTGAACACCACCACCAAAGAAATATTCGTTTGACTGCTGAGCGAACGTGAGCACACTCTTACTGGCCTTAGTAGCACCGTTGGCCTTGGTTGCCCCACCGATAGTGGCAGGCGCAATCTCCTTTACTACCGTTTTACCGGTTCTTAAATCCTCTACAGCCATCTTGCCATCGGTCTTGTCCACAGTGATGCGAACAGCGGTGGTGGAGATGGTGTAATTGCCGTTAGCGTCCTTGCTCACGGTGATCTTGCCCGCGTCTTTCTTGGCGTTGTCCACCAGTATCTTGGCTTCGGGCTTCGCCTCTGGGTCTTTCATCGTGGGGAACATCGAGGCGTCGGCACTTATAATTCCTACATTATTTATATAGGTCTCATTGGGATGATTTGCAATCTCGCCCGGGCCCCCTGCCTCGCCGATAACGGGCTCTTCATACACCCTAAAGAGCTGCGGCCCGTAGAAAGCGATAACCCTCTTGGCGCCGTCTGAAAATGTTATCAGTACTCTGCCGTCTACAGTGGCCTTGCTCACACTACTCACCTCGCCTAAACTACTGGAGGTGTTTACACTAATATTATTCGCGCCAGCTCTCACAGCACTCGCGAAAACATTTACGTTATTTGGGGCGTGCGCAGTACCTGCTGCGTTAATGGCGGCGCCACCCTGCATCATCAGGGCCGCCAAAGTGGTAAGAAATATGTGTGAAACCTTGTTTTTCATGTCTATTACGCCGATTTTAATTTTCAATGCAAAAATAGTAATTAAATCTCGGTTCTATGTAGATTTTGTTGCAAAAATCTACATTCTCACTGTGCTTTGCCGTAATTTTTTATTTGCGAAAACGCCGATAAGCCCCAGCAAATGCAAAAAAGGCGTGAGGGTATCCCAATTTTCTGCCCTATAGCACAAACAAAATGCGCCCTAAAGCTAACGCTCCCTTCGGTGCGTAGCAACGTTCCACTCGGTGCGCAGCAGCGTTCCCTTCGGTGCGCAGCAGCGTTCCCTTCGGTGCGTTAGCTTTAGGGCGCAGAAAAATTCCTCCAAAAGTGATGACATTCACCTTTGCTCGGAAAGAAATCCGTTTAGGAGCTCTAAAACGCAATTTGGGAAGCTCAAAATTTCATTTGGCAGGACGAGTAAGAAAAATTAAGAGCATTGATTTCCTGTTTTCATCGCATTTTATTCCCGCCAGCACTGGCTGGCTAAAAAATAATGCTTACCTTTGCCAACATAGGAGACGCCAAATCTGATGTGGCTCACCTATGATGAGATAATAACCTATCACTAACCTCTAACACACTACTATTATGAACAAGAAATGGATCTGTACCGTGTGCGGATATGTACACGAAGGCCCCACGCCCCCCGAGAAATGCCCCCAGTGCGGTGTGCCCGCCTCCAAGTTCAAAGAACTGGTGGAAGGCCAGGTCAATTATGCCAGTGAGCACACTCTGGGAGTGGCCAAGGGCTGCGATGATGAGATGATAAAGGACCTTAACGCGCATTTCCAGGGCGAATGCTCGGAAGTGGGCATGTATTTGGCCATGTCGAGGCAGGCAGACCGCGAAGGCTACCCCGAAATCGCAGAAGCCTTCAAGCGCTATGCGTGGGAAGAGGCCGAGCATGCTGCCAAATTCGCTGAATTGCTGGGCGACATCGTTTGGGACACCAAAACAAACTTGGAAAAGCGCGCTGCTGCCGAGGCCGGTGCATGCGAAGACAAGACCCGTATCGCCAAGCGTGCTAAACAGTTGAATTTAGACGCTATCCACGATACCGTCCACGAGATGGCCCGCGATGAAGCCCGCCACGGTTGCGGTTTCGCCGGATTGTTGAAGCGCTATTTCGGCGAATAAGATTCCTAAAAGAGCGCAGAATCCAAACACCCGCGCGGGCATAATTGATGCTCTCGCAAGCGGAATCGGAATTCTGCATATACAAAATCGGGATTGGCCCACACATTGATTATAATTACTAAATCCGAACCCGAATAGACTAAAAACGGAACTAAGAGATTTCCCTCTTTTTTCGGCGAATTTCCCTTAACAACAAATTCCTCCAAAGATAAGCAATTATTTTTGGGGGAATTATTGTTTTTGGGGGTGAATTCCTTGCAGGTAATGCGGAAAACACTACATTTGCACCGCGCTCCAACAACATAGAGACAGCGCGAATAAGCGGCACGACCGCTTAAACAAACGTTGAGACATTGTTAATTTACACAATACCTTTTTAATAAGATGATAAACGGGGAGCGGCCTTGCTCCCCAGACTAAAATCTCAAGCACTATGAACACAAAACAAATTATGACCGATCTGGAAGCCCGTCATCCGGGCGAACCGGAGTTTCTGCAGGCCGTAAGGGAGGTGCTACTCTCAATCGAAGACGAGTATAACAAGCACCCCGAATTTGAGAAGAACAAAATCGTGGAGCGACTGGTGGAGCCCGATAGGATTGTGGCCTTCCGTGTAGTATGGGAAGACGATAACCACCAGTTGCAGGTAAACCGTGGTTGGCGCGTCCAGTTTAATAACGCCATCGGCCCATATAAGGGCGGTTTGCGCTTCCATGCTTCCGTAAACCTCAGCATTCTGAAATTCCTCGGCTTTGAACAAACCTTTAAGAACGCCCTCACCACCCTCCCGATGGGCGGAGCAAAAGGCGGTAGCGATTTTTCGCCGCGCGGCAAAAGCGATAGCGAAATCCGCCGCTTCTGCCAGGCGTTTATGCTGGAGCTTTGGCGCAGCCTCGGCCCCGATCAGGACATTCCTGCCGGTGATATTGGCGTCGGCGGCCGCGAAGTGGGCTATCTGTTCGGTATGTACAAGAAACTCAAGCGCGAACACACAGGCACGTTCACCGGTAAGGGGCTGGAGTTCGGCGGTTCTATCCTCCGGCCCGAAGCCACCGGCTTTGGTGCCCTCTATTTTGTGAACCAGATGCTCAAAGACAACAATATCGACATCAAGGGCAAGACAGTAGCCGTCAGTGGGTTTGGCAACGTGGCTTGGGGCGCAGTTACTAAGGCCACACAACTGGGAGCCAAGGTGGTAACGCTCTCCGGCCCCGATGGTTATATCTACGATCCCACTGGTGTAAGCGGCGACAAGATTGATTATATGCTTGAGCTCCGCCAAAGCGGACAAGACATCGTGGCTCCCTATGCCGAGCGCTACCCCGAGGCCACATTCTACGCCAATCGCAAACCGTGGGAGCAGAAAGTAGACATCGCTCTGCCTTGCGCCACGCAAAACGAGGTGTCGCCCCAAGATGCGCAGCTGCTTATTGACAATCATACCCTCTGCGTGGCCGAAGTGAGCAACATGGGATGCACCGAGGGCGCTACCCAACTGTTCCTGAAGAACAAAATGCTCTTCGCTCCCGGCAAGGCCGTAAACGCAGGCGGCGTGGCCACCAGTGGGCTGGAGATGAGCCAGAATGCCATGCACCTCTCGTGGACTGCCGAGGAGGTAGACCAGCGTCTCCACCACATTATGGCCTCCATCCACGACCAATGCGTTGCCTACGGCCGCGAGCAAGACGGTTATATCAATTATGTGAAAGGCGCCAACATCGCCGGTTTCATGAAAGTGGCCAAAGCAATGGTTGCGCAGGGGCCAATCTAATCTGAAGTCGCAAAAAAACGTTGAATTGATTGTAATTATTAATTAAACCGGTAGGAGTAGGTTTTATACCTGTCCGCAAATTTTACATGCGTGCGCTAAATTTTACACGCGAGCATCAAATTTCACACACGTGTGCCGATGTGAAATACAGAATACTATTCTGCAATTTTGCTGGCGAGTATAAAACCTGCTCCTATCGGCTTAATTCATGCTTTGCGCGCCCACAAAGACATTTTTCGCACTAATAATTTGATTTTTCTACTTGATTTTTAGCCCCAGCTTGTCTACGGCGGCTGCGAAATCGGGGTTTTCGGAGCGCATCTTTTTGAGAAGTAACTGGGGGTCGGTGATAATGCTCACCAATTCAGGCGGCAATATAGAGGTGACCACGTGAATTTCGGGGTCGTGGAATCGAAGTTGCAAAAACTGCTCAATAAACGGGATATACGGGCGGAAAGACGGCAAAGCCAGCTCGGTATGCAATTCCACGTGGGCGGTATGTCCATCTTCCACGCGCACCGGCATCGCAGCCATTTTTCCCGCCATTGGGGGATCGAGGGCGCGAATGTTGAGAACGATGTCATCCCATTGTTTACGCAGTTGATTGTCAGTAAACATAGGCGCAGAATCGATGGCTTGGGCATTATCAGAATCATTGGCGCTATTGTCTCCGGAATCACCGTCATCCATATCGGCGGGCATGGCGTCGCGCTCGTTATCGTCCTCTGTAATCTGTTCTTCTTCCTTTATTGCGGTTAAGAGAGTGCCATTATGCAAGCGCTCCATGAGTACTTGAACGGCATTTGGCGTTCCAGCCGCAGTGGTAGCGACCGGAGATTGAGCGGTAGCTGCATTCGGCGCACCGGTAGTGTGGGCAGAAGAAGACAGGGCGACACCAGTGGCAGGTGTGCCCTCGGTAGTCACATGTGCCCTCGCGTTTGCCAATGCTTGTTTGAGCAGACCGCCACCGCGATTGAGGATATGCGGAGCCGTATTTGGGCGAGAGGCAATATTACCTCCTGCGGGATTTGTATTACCCCCAATAGGATTAGGCGTTGCCCCTGCAGGATTTGCAGCAACACCAGTAGAATTAGAATTTGCCGCTGCGGGATTAGCAGAAGCCGCATTATAATTAGGCGTAGCCCCGGCTGGAGCAGAATGATTGGGGCGAGCAGCACCGGCAGCGTTATTAGCCGGTTGAGTATGCTTGAATAGCGGTTTTAATGTCTGTGTAGGGCCAAGCCCACCACCGCCGGAATCATCATCGCCCGCCGAAGAAACAGTTTTCTTGGCGCCACCGCCACCATTGGTCTGCCCACCACTTTGCGGGGCCTCATATTGCGCCACCTGTATGAGGGCAATCTCCACGGAAAGGCGCTTATTATAAGATGTGCGGTAGTCGTTGGCGCAGCGGTCGCAAACACGGATGGCGTAGTAGAGGAAATTCAACGGGCACTGCTTGGATTGCTCTTGATACCGCTTACGCATATCATCGCCCGTGTTGAGCAGAGGAATTGTGGCGGGGTCTTTCGCCATCATCACGTTGCGCAAGTGGGAAGCAAGCCCACCAATGAATACACCTCCGTTGAACCCCTTGTTCACCACGTCATTGAACAATACCATCGCCTCCACCACCTCGTGATTCACCAGCATATTCGTGATTTTGAAGTAGTAGTCCGTATCCAGCGCGTTGATACATTCCAGTACACTTTGATAGGTAATATTCCCCTCGGAATAGTTGCTTACTTGGTCGAAGATAGAGAGGGCGTCCCTCATACCACCATCGGCTTTCTCGGCAATAATGTTTAGGGCGGCGTCCTCATATTTTATTCCCTCCTTTTCGGCCACGCTCTTTAGGTTGCCCACGATGTCGGCAATCTCCATACGATTGAAATCAAAGATTTGACACCTACTCAGAATGGTGGGCATAATCTTTTGCTTCTCTGTAGTGGCGAGGATGAAGATAACATACGATGGCGGCTCCTCCAGAGTTTTGAGCAGGGCGTTGCCGGCCGCCTGCGACAGCATGTGCACCTCGTCCAAAATGATCACCTTGTATTTTCCCAACTGGGGCGGAATTCTTACTTGGTCGATAATGGCGCGGATGTCCTCCACCGAGTTGTTGGCAGCGGCGTTAAGCTCCTGGATATTTACAGAGCGCTGTTCATTGAAACTGCGGCAACTTTCGCACTCGTTGCAAGCCTCGCCATCGGGCTGAAGGTTTTGGCAATTGATGGTCTTGGCAAAGATGCGCGCGCATGTGGTCTTGCCCACACCGCGCGGACCGCAAAAGAGGTAGGCCGATGCCAGTTTATGATTGCGGATAGCTAATTTTAGCGTGTTGGCGATAGATTGCTGACCCACCACATCTTCAAAACGTTGTGGCCGATATTTTCTGGCAGAGACAATAAAGTTATCCATCGTAATATTAATATTTCAGTCAGTTACAAGGTAGAAATTATAGGCACATCGCATGATTCTGGTATCTCGGTTGTAGGGTGAAGCACCAAATTTACGACGTAAAGTAAGGCGATTGACTGCGATAAGTCTCCACGTTAGCATCGTCTGACTTGTATATAATCGTATCAATGAAGCAGAGGTTGCCATCAATACCAACAAGGACATTATTTGGCGTGGCATCAAAAACGTCATGTATACCATTAGTGAAGTATTCGCCCTCCAACTGGGCCTTAAAGCCGAGCTTTTCCAATTCGTGTGAGATTTCATCTTCCGTAGCCTCACGATTTGATATGATATAAGGCTGCTGAATTACAGCACAAATCTGATTACGTTTATTCTCCGCAAAGCCAACAAGCGTATAGACGCAATCGGGGAAATAAAAGTTTTGTGCTTTGACACGCCCAAAGAAAGGGGTAAGATTATCATCGGCATAACGAAAATCATTGAGCTTATACACAATATCATTATATGCAGAAAGATACACTTCGTTCTCTGAACCGCGATCTTCAAATGTGCCGAGCTCATCAGGAGAGTATATCCAACAATTCGTTTGCTTGACCCAATCAGCTAAACGCGCGATTTGGACTCCCTTGCAAGCCGTTGTTCCCGCAGTCGCTTGAATTGATTCGAGCACTCCTCGTGCAACAGATTCAGCTGACGCCAAGAGGCTATTGATTGGAGTTTTATCGCTATGATCTTCTTGTGATAATTGTTTAGAACCGGCTTCATACATTACTCCTTATTATTTTTTGTTTTGCAAAGATACTAATTTGTTTTGAAATCACGGATATTCAAATAATTCTGCGGTACTTAGGTGGCGCTATCGGCTATATTCTATACCCCGAGACTAAGCGGTGTTAAATCAAATCAGTATTCTTAGAGCATAAGCATGAGGACTTTTTCCGCGGTTGCGAATTTCCGCCATCCCTACTTGATTTTCAGTACTTCCAAGAGGGCTTTTTCCATCACCTTATAGCCGGGGAGCGTGGGGTGGAGGCCGTCATGGGTGTATTCTTTCTTCATGGAGATGCCATCGGCGTCTACAAGCAGAGGAAAATAGTCGATAAGCGGAATGCGCTCCTTTTGGGCGTAAGCGCGAATGAGGGTATTCAGTTGGGCAATCTGTTGGGGCGCGTCTTTCACCTCAGGGCGCCAACCGATGCGGGCGGCGGGGGTGGCGGTACAAAGATAAGGCTTAATTTTGTGCACACGCGCCAATTCCACCATGCTTTGGATATTGCCCATGATATTTTCCACCGAGATGCGCCCCTGATTAAGGGCTATGTCATTGATGCCGCATAGGATTACCACCCGTTTGGGATTGAGGTCAATCACATCGCGGCGAAAGCGCACCAGCATCTGTGAGCTCACCTGCCCACTAATGCCGCGGCCCACCAGATTATGCTGTTTCAGCCAACCGGCATCCAGTTCCACCCACAGTTCTGTGATGGAATTGCCCATCAATACAGCTTCCGGCCTCTGCTTAGTTTGCTTTTGGGCGAGCAGGAGAGTGTCGTTCTGCTTCTTATATCTACTGAATCTAGGCCAATCCATTGTGCGGGCGCGGCGCGTCTCATAAGCACTGATTATGGAATCAGACAAATGCTTTATTTGGGCGGGATTGAGCGGCGGGAGATTTGTGCTCTGCTTTTGCGCGCGCATAGAGATAGGGGCAATGGCACAAGCAACAGCCATGGCGCAAGCGAAAACGTTTTTCATATTTCTAATCAATTCTGTTGTGAGAATAATGGTGTGATATATTTATATAAGGTGGGGTAACCAATTATATAAGGTATGCGATATATTATATATAATGCAAAATTAGTAATTTCCCACCGACCATCGGCAATTTCTCCCTCGCTTTCTATCTGTGTGGCATCGCAGGCGAAGACAATTATTAGAATTGGCGCTAAAAATCGGTGGCAAGTGGCCTATAAATTCCGTAATATGAAAATTTTTGTTCGTGATAAATTTGAAAAATCCAGTAATAGTTTGCGTTAACAGT
>CAZQVW010000054.1:0-13062 GCA_964596865.1 uncultured Bacteroidaceae bacterium | reverse complement strand
AACAATAACTAAACAGTACTGTTTAGTTATTGTTACAGCACTGTGAACGCAAACTTACACGGGATTTTTTGGAATTACAAGGCAATTTTTGGGAATTACGGGGCGCATTTCTGAAATTACAAGGCGTATTTTTGAAATTATGAGGCGCGCTTCTGGAATTACGGGGCGCATTTTCCCCGTAATCTGCAGAAAAAATCGTTTGCGGTGGCCGCGTATTGACAACAGCAAAAAATTAGCCCCCACGTATTGGTAGAGGCTAACTTGATGCAGGCGCTCTTATACCGTAATTACATACGGAGATTGCTCCCTTTCGCAGTTTATTGTGTGTTTATACGTTTGGCAGGGACATTCCGTTGATTTTGCGGTAGAGGTCGAGGGCATAGACATCGGTCATGCCGGTGATATAGTCTAAAACACCGATGAGGCGCTCGTATAACGTGGAGGCGCGGATTTGATATTGCGAGGAAACCCTATTGATTAGCAGGCGTGAATAGGCTTTGTCCGGATAGGATACTGCGTCTGTGAACAATTCCAATAGCGTATTGATAATTTTATAACCGGCCAATTCCACGTCCAGCACTTCCCGCGCCTTATAGATGTTTTTCGCAGCAAAATCGGCGCATTGCTTAAAGGCGGAGCGGCGCGGTTCGGGGATATGTGAGACGAGCGAGCCCTGAAAAATCCCTTCCAAGATGGATTGTTCGTTGTCGAGGAACACCTGCACGCAATCTTGCTCAATGGCATTGATGACACACGAGCGCAAATAGATAATTCGCTCGTTGGGGTCGGTAACGGTGGGGTAAGAGCGAGCGATGCGCTCTTGTTGTGAGGGCGGAAAGAAGGCATTGAGCAGGTCGGTGGTCTGTTGGTAGGTGATGATGTGGAGTTTGAACGCGTCTTCTATGTCCATTATCTCATAACAGATGTCATCAGCGGCCTCCACGAAATAGGCCAACGGATAGCGCGCGTATTTGAGGCGGTAACCATCGTCCTCTAATTTTAATATGCCCAAAGTGTCCGCAATCTTACGAAAAAACGGCATCTCGCTCTCAAAGAAACCAAATTTACTTTTGCCACCGGAAAGGAGTGAACTATAAGGATATTTCACAATGCTGGCCAAAGTGGGATAAGTCATTACATAGCCGCCCTCTCTGCGCCCCTCGTATTGATGGGTGAGGAGACGGAAGGCGTTGGCGTTGCCATCATAGCGGATAATGTCCTCCCAAAGGATTGCTGCGCGCTCGGGATTGGTCTCCTCATGGATTTTGTCGCAAAATTGCTGGCCCTTGCCCTGCGAAAAGAAGGTGGCGATGGCTTTCTCGCCGGAATGCCCAAAGGGCGGGTTGCCGAGGTCGTGGGCTAAACAGGCAGTGGACACAATTGTGCCAAGTTGCGAAAAAAGGTTCGCATCCAATTCGGGATGCCGCTCGCATAGCACCCGGGCCGTGTCGTTGCCCAAGGAGCGCCCCACGCTGGCCACCTCCAGGGAGTGGGTGAGGCGGTTGTGGACGAAGATGCTGCCCGGCAGGGGGAATACCTGTGTCTTGTTTTGCAGGCGGCGGAAAGGGGCGGAGAAGATTAAGCGGTCGTAATCGCGCTGAAATACAGTGCGCCATTCGTGCTGGTCGGGATGCTTGTCTTCATGGCCGAGGCGACGGGTGGAGATAAGGCGATCCCAACTCATAATATTTCCTTTTGGCATAAGAGTATGAAATGTTGTGATGCAAAAGTAAGTTATTTTTCGCCTTAAAAATCAAAGACGCGCCATTAAATTTGGTGTTAAGGCAATATTGTTATAAATTTGTGGCACGAATGAGAAAATTGCACCTATGAAAATACGCATTGTAAACCGGTCGCAGCATCCGCTGCCCAAATATGCCACCGCTTTAAGTGCCGGCATGGACCTTAGAGCCAACCTCTCCGCCCCTATTACACTGCCCCCGATGGGGCGTGCCCTTATCCCCACGGGTCTGTTCCTGCAATTGCCCGAAGGATGGGAGGCGCAGGTGAGGCCGCGCTCCGGATTGGCTATTAAGAAAGGTATAACCGTATTAAATAGCCCAGGCACTGTGGACGCCGACTATCGCGGCGAGGTGGGCGTGGTGCTCATCAATCTTTCCACAGAGGATTTTGTGGTGGAAGACGGGGATAGGATTGCCCAGATGGTGTTCGCCCGCTTTGAGAAAGGCGAGTTTGTGGAGGTGGAGGCGCTGGACGAAACCGAGCGCGGTGCGGGCGGCTTCGGCCACACCGGCGTTTAGCTAAATCTTTTGCGAAACAAGCTAACAACGTCTGAAAATGGCAGGTAAATAAACCGATAATCGCAGTTGCCAAGTCTATATGAGTGGTGGCAACGCCTTTTCCCGATAATGAAACAATCTTATTCTTTATTATGAAGACGCGCCTAATTCTGATAGTGCTGATGTTGGCGGGAGCATGGTGTGGTTCCGCGGGTTGGGGCGCTGAATTGCGCCGCGACAACAAGGATAGCGCAGCAATCATGGCCAAATACACGGCTCTATATCTGGAGTCTGTTTGCCAGAGAGAGGCAGGCGACACCGTAGCGCAGTATCGCCTTTTGGAGCGCGCCATTCGCCTTAACCCCAATGGCGCCGAGGCTCTCTATGACATGGCCGAACTGTCGATGGAGCACGATGTGGACGTGGATCAGGCCGACCTCCTCCAGCGAGCCCACCGCCTGGACCCCCAAAACGAAGATTACGCTATGGTCTTGGCCGAATATCAGATGACGGTGGGCGATAGTGCGGGCGCGCAACTTATGAAGACCCTCACCCGCAGCGAGGCCATGCGCGATGAGGCCTATGCCCACCTGTGTTCCTATTATGTGTCGCGCGGGCAGTATGACAGCCTTTGCAATGTGCTGGAAAGTTGGCGCGTGGTGAAGGGCGATGACAATTTTATCCTGTCCTGCAAGCTGCAAGGCGCAATGCAAACCGGCCATTTGGAGGAAGCTCTGCTTATTGCCGACACATTGATACGCTCCAATCCCTACGATTGCGAGCAATATGAGGTGATAAAAGGAGAAATCCTCTTGGGACTAAATCGCGATGCCGAGGCACTGAACGCCTACGCCGCAGTTGCGGCCAAAGACTCCCTGTCGCCCACGGCGCAGGTGCTGCTTTATAAATACGCCATCAAAAATTCTAATAAGGAATTGGAGAATCAGGCGCTCAAACTGATGATAGCCAATCCGGATATGCAGATAGACACCCGCGTGGCCGCTTTGCGCTCGTATATGGGGCCGATGGGCACTCCGCTCCACGCCCTCAAGCGCGATAGCCTTATCCAAATGCTGCTTACTTTCCCCGATGACGACCCCACTCTCTGCCAAACGATGATTGCCCTCCTCCATCAGGAGGAGGCCGACTCGCTATGCCTGCCGCTTTTCAATAAATTGCTGGAGATTAACCCCGCAGACGAATATTCCCGCATCAATCTGATGCAGAATGCCTTGGCCCACGAGGATTATAAGGAAGTGGAGCGACTGTGTACCGACGGTTTGAAGCAAAACGCCCGCGAACCGCTTTTTTATTATTTCAGTGGGGCAGCCAAGGCCATAGAAAAGAAAGACGAAGAGGCACTTACGCTGTTTAGAAAGGGGCTCTCGTTTGTTACTCCCCAGACAAACACCGAATTGGTCTCGTCCTTTTATAGTTCTTGCGCCGACGCCCTCCATAAGCTGGGGCACAAGCGCGAAGCGTACCTGATGTACGACACCGCCCTCGTCTATAACAACGGCAATGTGATGTGTCTCAACAACTACGCCTACTTTCTCTCGCTGGATTCCGCAGAATTGGATAAGGCGGAGCGCATGAGCGCCACGACCCTCGACATTAACCCCAACGAGCCCACCTATCTCGACACCTACGCTTGGATTCTCTATCTGCGCGGCAAATATGAGGACGCCCGCCACAATATAGATAAAGCCATTTCCTATTGCGAGGACGAGGACGACCCCTCTAACGCCACCCTTTACGACCACGCCGGAGATATTTACCTGCGCCTCGGACTTAAAGACAAGGCTATCTACTTCTGGCAGCAGGCTCAAAAGCTCGACCCCTCGCTTTCCGGCATAAAAGGCAAGATACAGCGCGCCCGCCGCTCGATAAAATGATGCTTATTTCCGCAAATATCATTTTCCCAACAAACAAATTTCCTTTCGCAATGAAAAAAGTATTTTATATTATCTGCTTGGCGGTGATGGCGGTGATGACACAATCCTGCCATACCACCAAAAACACTACCGCCGCCCCCTCCCCCAAACAGCAGGAGACCTCCGCGCAGGCCTATGTGCGCAGAGTGGCAACGAATGCCTCGTCCTCCCAGACGCTCACGGCTAAGCTAAAGCTCAATCTCTCGGGCATGGGCAAGAGCGTGGCGCTCTCCGGCACACTCAGGATGAAGCGCGGCGATGTCATCCAGTTGTCCGCATCGTTTCCCCTCATAGGCGAAGTGGGGCGTATGGAGTTTACGCGCGATGAGGTGCTGATAGTGGATCGTATCAATACGCGCTACGTGCGTGTGCCCTATAATAAAGTGGATTTCCTCCAGCAGGCACATCTTGATTTCAATGCTTTGGAATCTGTCTTCTGGAATGAGATTTTCTATCCCGGGGTAGCCGATGTTTTGCGCAAGTCGGGCGAATTTACAGTAGCTTCATCGGGCGACCACACGCTTCTTAGCCTCACCACGGCCCCAGAATTGGATTATTCTTTCCTCACCCAAACGACCAACGCCCTGCTCACACGCACCACCATCGCCCCCAAGAGCGTCTACGACCAGGCCTCGCTCACTTGTATCTACGGCGATTTCCAAAAATTCGCTTCAGGCAAATTCCCCACCAAGATTAATCTCACTTTCGCCGGTAAGAAAGACAAATACGGCTTGGATATGTCGCTGTCTGCCCTCAATACCAATTCCGATTGGGAGACGCGCACAAAAGTGTCCGCCAAATACAAGCAGGCAGACGCCGATAAATTGCTGAAAAGCCTGATAGAATAGTCTTTGGCTGTGTTATCCATAATTCAAAGTCGATTACAGTAATCTTTAATTGTATAATTCATAACTCAAAGTTTGATACAATAATCTTTGAACATGATGTCCTTTGCTCGCGGCCATATCCGCTTAGTTTTTTCCGTTGATGGCGCCAGGATGCTGCTTAGAGTGCTGATTTTTATCTTGGCTATAGGCGTGGTGGCTCCTTCTGCCGATGCCCAAACCCGCAAGACCACCACCACATCTTCTTCTAAGCGGAAGACCACCACCTCCTCTTCCTCCACCAAGCATAAATCTTCCACGCGCCGCACCACCACGCGCAAGGCCTCGTCCGCTTCCAAGCACAATTCCTCTGGACGCCGCCGCAGTAGTTCGAAAGCCTCCGCCCCCGCCCCCAGTGTCAGTTCGTTGAAATCGCAGCGCGATGCCCTGCAAAAGCGGATTTCACAATCCCAAGCCCAATTGAGCCGCACCAACCGCGATGTAAAGGTACAATTAGGCAACCTTGCCGTCATCAATGCCCAGATAGAGGGCCATCAACGCAATATCGGCAATATACGCACCCAGTTGGACACCGTCAAGCGCAATATCGGCAATCTGCAGGTGGAGATTCGCAATCTCTCCGCCCAGTTGAAAGACCGCAAACAGAAGTATTCGCGCTCTATGCTCTATCTCTACCAAAACCGTAAGACATCGAATAAGCTCCTGTTCCTCCTGTCCTCGAAAGACTTCTCGCAGCTTGCGCGCCGCTACCGCTACGTGAAAGAGTACTCCAAATACCAGCGTGTTCAGGGCGAGATAGTGCAACGCAAGCAGGCCGAGCTCTTTCAGGCGAAGACCCACTTGGACAATGAGAAGACGCGCCACACTGTCCTACTGAATAAAGAGGAGGACGAAAACCGCAAACTCGCCGTGAAGCAGAGCGAACAGCAGACCACGGTGTCCTCACTTCAGAAAAAGCAGAAAAACCTGCAGCAAGTGATTGCCTCCGGCCAAAAAGAGATGGCTGCCTTAAACGCCAAGATTGATTATTATGTGAAATTGGCCATCGAGCAGGAGCGCAAGCGCCGCGAGGAGGCAGAGCGCAAGGCGCGTGAGGCCGAACGCCGCGCCCGCGAAGCTGAACAGCGCCGCCGCGAATTGGCCGAGGCCGCCGAGCGTGCCCGCCAGAGCGATGAAGCGCGCGCCAATGCCTCCGCTGCGAAGAAAGGCAACAAGCAGGGTGGTCGCAACAACGACATGGCCGCCGCCGCGTCCGGCAAATCGTCTGCGGGCAATGGGCGTACTGGCTCCACATCCGCCCGCTCTTCGTCCGCCCGCGCCAATGCCGAGCCTTCTCCTCGCTATCAGGCGAATAATACCGAATATCGCCTCACCAACAATTTCGCCGCAAACAAAGGGCGCCTGCCCATGCCCATCACCGGTGCTTATTTGATTTCCACGCATTATGGCAGTTACACAATGAGCGGCATGCAGAATGTCCGCCTCTATAGTAACGGCATCAATCTCACCGGCCAGAGCGGAGCGCAGGCGCGCTGCATCTTTGATGGCGAGGTAACGGCGGTATTCTCTGTGGGTGGACTGAAGAATGTGATGGTTCGCCACGGCAGTTATATCTCGGTGTATTGCAATCTGCGCTCGGTGAGCGTGAGCCAAGGGCAACGCGTGTCGGCGCGCCAGTCTCTGGGCTCTGTAGCCCCCGATGCCACCGGCAAACCCAACCTCCATTTCCAGCTTCGCAAGGAGAGCGCCACCCTCAACCCCGAACTTTGGCTTGCGCGGTAGCCCTTTCCCCGTTTTAACGAGGCTACGGACACGTCTTTCTGCATACGCAGACACACCCGTCAGCATACGCGGACACACCCTCCAGCATGTGCAATGTATTGGCAGGGCGGTAAGGGGCGTAATAACAGTTGTCATCTGCCCTAAAAGTTGAATGACGCTGCCGTGTGGTTGCGATAATTAGAAAAATGTTTGTTTCTTCGGCAGAAAACGATTAATTTTGCGGCTTGAAACGCGTGATTACTTACATTTGTTCACGAAGACGCTGCCTAAAATGTAGAAGACGACAGTTTAACTATGGATATAACTGTAGGTATTGTTGGTCTTATTTGGGATGGTGTCGCCTTTTAACAGCAAGAATAAGAGTTTAATTATATAGCGGGCGTTGCCTTCGTTATCTAAGACATCGCCTTTACTACTGAAAGCGTTACCTTAATATATTATTATAGACGAGAAGTTTTATTATGCCGCAAATTTCCCAGCGTGGCATTGAGATGCCACAATCCCCAATACGCAAGCTCGCTCCGTTGGCCGCCAAAGCCGAGGCCAAGGGCATTCATGTCTATCACCTCAATATCGGTCAGCCGGATTTGCCCACGCCCCAATGCGGGCTGGACGCGCTGAAGAATATAAATCGCAAGGTGCTGGAATATTCTCCCTCGCAGGGGTTCCTCTCTTATCGCGAGAAACTCACGAATTACTACGCAAAATACGACATCAATGTCTCCGCCGATGAGATTATCATCACTTCCGGAGGCTCTGAGGCCGTGTTGTTCGCATTCCTCAGCTGTCTGAACCCGGGCGATGAGATTATCGTGCCCGAACCGGCCTATGCCAATTACATGGCGTTCGCTATCTCCGCCGGAGCAGTAATCCGCACCATCACTACTACCATCAACGAGGGCTTCGCTTTGCCGAAAGTGGAGAAGTTTGAGGAGTTGATCAATGAAAAGACGCGAGCTATCATGATTTGCAACCCAAACAACCCCACCGGCTACCTATATACCCGCCGTGAGATGGACCAAATCCGCGACCTCGTGAAGAAATACGACCTCTATCTCTTTTCTGATGAGGTCTATCGCGAATATATCTACACAGGCAGCCCGTATATCAGCGCGATGCACTTGGAGGGAATTGAGGATAACGTGATATTGATAGACTCCGTCTCCAAACGCTATTCGGAATGCGGCATCCGCATCGGTGCGCTCATCACCCATAATGCCGAGGTGAGGAAGGCCGTGATGAAATTCTGCCAAGCCAGGCTCTCGCCCCCACTGATTGGACAGATTATCGCCGAGGCCTCGCTGGACGCCCCAGAAGAATACTATCGCGACGTGTATGATGATTATGTGGAGCGGCGTAAATGCCTCATCGACGGGCTCAACCGATTGCCCGGCGTCTATTCGCCAATACCTATGGGCGCATTCTATACCGTGGCCCAACTGCCCGTGGAAGACTCCGAGGATTTCTGCCGCTGGTGCTTGGAAGAATTTGATTACGAGGGCGAAACGGTGATGATGGCCCCAGCCTCCGGATTTTACACCACCCCGGGCGGCGGCAAGGACGAGGTGCGCTTGGCCTACGTACTGAAAATAGAAGACCTCAAGCGCGCCCTCATAGTGCTGGGCAAAGCATTAGAAGCCTATCCCCGCCATAAGTAAGCCTACCCCACCATAAGTAGCGGAGCAGAGCTACGAATTAAAAAATCCTCATTATTTCTCTTGCCCGAAAATCGCTTGATTTGTAAGCGGTTTTCGGGCATTTTTTTGCAAATGCAAGAAATCTTATCGAAAATGCGCGATTTTTATATCTCAAATTTTGCAGGCGTAGACAAAAATCGTATATTTGCCATGCTTTTACCAAAAGCGTTGCATTCTAATGTCATTGATTACGCAATTTTCCGCGTCTCTTTTTGGTTGCGGTGCACCTCTGTTTGCTAATATAGTGTCCTTGTTTTATAACATCGCGCGTCTGTTTGCAAACAGCGTTGTTCATGCCAGCCATATTTTCATCGCCCCAACGATTGGCGAGGGCAAGATGACGTCTTTTGGCAGAAAGCAGGGCTTTTACCCCCCCCCCCCCACGCACTTCTATTCAGACTAATAGAAGGAAAGTTTCCAATTTCTTGTCTGCCGCCGATAGTAGCGGCTATTCTTTGCAGACTATCGTCCCGCGGCGATACACATTTGTCCCGCGACGGCACACACATTTGTCCTGCAAAGATACATATTTCTTTCCAGCAACACGCAGGGCGGATAAAGCGACATTTTTCAGAAGCGCTTAATCTGCCATTGTGGATTCTTTTTGCCTTTTGGCGTGTGTTATCTTTCTTTTGAAAACAATCAATCTTAAAAACAAATTAATATGAAGCGAAAAATTTATTTGCTATTCACAGTTCTCCTAATGATGGCCGCCACCTCCGCGTGGGCGGACAAAGTTCAGATAGGAAATCTGTATTACAATCTAAACAGCGATGGCACCGCCACTGTTACGTATCCGAATGAAAGCGCACCATCGCAAACGAACCCCAGTAGTTATACGGGAGATATAACTATTCCCGCTACTGTGGATTATGGCGGCCAAACCTATAAGGTTACGGCAGTGGGTGATAACGCTTTTTCCTACTCCACAATCACATCTATTACGTTCTCCGAGGGTCTGAATACAATCGGTAGCAATTCGTTTGCGCGTTGTAAAAGTATTAAGACCGTTGTCTTGCCCAATTCAGTTACACAAACAGGAAGAGATGCCTTTGCCTATAGTGAAATAACAACGTTCACCATTGGCTCGGGACTTACTACCATAAACCAAGGTATAACTTATAGTTGTCCTATAACTGATGTGTATTTACGAACGACCACAGTGCCCAAAGGCGCATATAATATGTTCTCCAGCCAGCCCAAGATGCACGTCTATCCGGATATGATGGACAAGTTTCAGACTGATTACTGGTGGGATTATAAAAATTATGTTCCAGACTTGGAAAAAGACTATACCTACACGGACGTGAAGGCTTTTTATGACAAAATGTTGGCTTTGATAGACGCGTTTACCGGTGATAATCCTGGCCAATATTCTTCAGCTCATGCAACGTCTTACAAACAAGTTCTTGCCAAATACAGCGGCATTAGTGAGACAACTTCTCAAAGCGAACTGAATGCGGCTATGAAAGAAATGGCAAATGCCTACTATACCTTACCAGCCAATCCTATCACCGAGGGATACTATTATATTGTGTGCGACAATGCAAAGATTGCGCAAAACAAGAAGAGCGAGAAAGCTCTTTATATCGAAGCCAGCAAAAAGCAAGTGAATTGGGGAGCTTTAGAGACGCAGGATTTGAAATTTGTGTTTAAGCTGACACCCAATAACGATGGGACATGGAATTTGTTTAATGTAGAAACCGGGTTGTATGCCGGAGCCGCTTCTGAATTCGAGGGAAAAGTTTCAGCAACAGCCTCTGCCACTTATCCGGCAACATTTTATCTGGATGGCGAGGCCTCATATCGAATCAAGGCCAACAATTGGACTTATTGTCCTAATGGTAACGCAGGAGGCACGTCTGACGGCCCAGGTTACGTCTGGGGCTTTAATGCTATGGGCGTTCACGGCGAAGCCTCTTACACGTTGCGTAAGATTGAGAACAAGGATGTTCTTACCGCTTTGATTAATAAATGGGATGGCACTGTTGTTCCCAGTGAAGATCCAGGCCGTTATACAGAAGCCTCGGCAAAACAGTTGGCCGATGCTGTGGCTGCGGCAAAAACCATCGACGCCAGCGATACTGTGGCTTTCTCCACGGCATATAACAATATCCAAAGTGCCGCAAATGCACTGAAAATCAATCCTATCACCGAGGGATACTATTTCATTACCTCTGCTGGCAAGGGTAATGGTTATAACGGTGGCCCATACAATGACGAGGACAAGTTCGCGCTTTATAACAGCAACAATCTTGTAAAGTGGGCAGCATATAAAGGAGACAAAGCGCAGCTTTATAAATTCACAACCAACACTGCCGGCGGTTGGAATGTCTTTTCCGTTGCCGATAATACGTATATCAATAAGATCGTAGACGGCAAAAAGTATGGTGCAAACGTTTCCACCTCTGACGACCCAACCACCGCGCAAGTATTCACGCTTATTGGGGACTGTAAATACACAATGACATTCTCCGGAAGTGCCAATGTCTACGCCCTTACAGGAAGCCACAACGGTTCTGAGGGAAAAACATCAGACAATCTCAATGTTTGGGGCAATATACAGGAAGCAAAAAGCTACGGTATGAACCAGTGGTATCTCCACAAAGTGAGCGCGACAGAACTTGCCAAGTTACTGGAGACCCCCGCACCCGTGGCCGATGTGCTGGACGTGGTGTTCCACGCAGATGGCAGTGCCACGGACGTGAATGAGCATAAGGTGGAGAATTTGGGTACGAAAGGCACACAAACAGCCTATAATGCTAATTATGGAAAGTACATGACCGTAATGGATAACGGCTATAAAACCGATCAGACCCGATTCTATAAGGTGGATTACGCTGCCGATGACGATATTTATAATGCGTTGAAAGACGGCTATACGCTCCAGACAACATTCTGCTTGACCAATGCTGACAATACAGCCACCGGCGAGGCTAAAATCTTTGGCTCCACATCTTCCGGTGGCACTGCAATTCTATTGAATGGCTCTCATTCCAATACAGAGGGCGGGAATATAGAATTTGTGGTAAACATTACGTCCACTGATGGCACCTCCAAGGGGTGGAAGCGCGCTTCTTCTGGTATAAGGCCACAGTTAAACACATTCTATAATGTGGTAGCCGTTTGGGATGGCGAGAAGGCAACCCTCTATGTCGATGGCAAGAAAGCAGCCGAGGCAGATGCCGCCGGCACTTATAATTTCCCGTCTAATTCTGCCCGCTACTGGTTCTGTATTGGTGCCAATGTTAATGTAAATAAGCAAGATGTTACAGCCAATAGCACACCAAACGATGGCGCTCCTTGGAAAATCCTTTCCACTCGCATATATGACAAACCTCTGACCGAGTTAGAAGTGGCCGCTCTCTACAATCAGGAGCAGGAATCAATGTTGAGCGAGGAGCAAGCCACGCTGATAGGCAATGCCGAAAGCCGCAATCTCTATCCGGGCCTCAATACCGCGTGCGAACCGTTTGCTATCGAGGCCGCCAAAATCCTTGACGCACAGAAAAAACCGGTTGAGAGCGTAAAGCTCTATACCTACGACCAGACTACCGAGGCCAACACCATTCGTTTCACCGATGCAACAGAGAGCGGTGTGCCCGCCGGTGTGCCCTGCCTGATTGAATTGCCGGAAACAGCCTCCGCAGGCTCATATTATTTCGACCTTGGAGGAATCCTTAAGGACGCCTTCGTGTCCGAACCCACCGAAGCCACACCTCTTGTGGGCACCTTTAAAGAAATCAACCCGCTGGGTGAGGGCTATTACAAACTCAATGGCAAGGAATTTCTTAAGACGATTGCCGCCTCCGTGGTAGCGCCGTTCCGTTTCTATCTGAATCTCGGCACTGTGGCCAATGCCAACGGTTATAGCATCTCGCTTGGCGATGATGACGACATTACCGGTATTTCCAACACCACTTCTTCGTTAGAAAAGCAGGTAACCGGAATCTACGATGCCAATGGACGCAAATATTCCCGTTTGCAAAAGGGTATCAACATCCTCCGCTACAGCGATGGCACTTCCTCAAAAATAATCGTAAAGTAATAACTCAACAAGTAAGTCCGAAAAAATGAAGAATACGTATATAACGCCCGTCATCAAAGAGTTTCGTCTGCAATCGGGCGCAGTACTGATGAACAATCAAAGCCTTCCAATCAGCGACAAAGAGGAAACAGACCCTACTTCCGACCAGTCGAAAGCCTTTTGGGGCTCCAGTCTCATTGATGATGAGGAGGAAGAAACATCTGTAGACACTTACTAATCTTTCCGCATAAAGATGGATTAGTTTCCACGGGGTGGAATCATTAAAACAGACGATGCCCCGTTGCCGCCCCCTATAATTACGATGGCAACCACTCATAGGCCGCCGATGCCAGCATACGCACGCATCGGCGGCCTTTTTTGTTGCCGTGTGTGTGGAGGAGATATTCCTTTGTAGCGAGGTGTTGCGTATTTTTTTCGTGACAAATCATGTGTATTGCGACCTCGTGCGAAAAAATCGCGCTTTAGTTTGCGTTCACAGTGCTGTAACATTATCTTAACAGTACTGTTTAGTTATTG
>CAZQVW010000053.1:0-13086 GCA_964596865.1 uncultured Bacteroidaceae bacterium | reverse complement strand
TAGTAGTCAGCATTGACAAAACTCATATTGTCTCCGCCTTTACTCATATTATCTCGGTCCTTACTCGATTTTCTCTTGTACCAACTCCATTTTCCTCCGTCCTTATCCAATTTTTCTCCGTCTAAACTCAATTTTTTCCCGTCTAAATCCGACTTCCAATCGTTTTGACTATCGTTAACAGTACTGTTTAGATAATGTTACAGTACTGTTTAGTTATTGTTACAGTACTGTTTAGTTATTGTTACAGCACTGTGAACGCAAACTATCTCGGGGGAAAATCGCAACAAGTAGGGAAAAAATCGCTTCTAAAGGCGAAAAATTGATTTTATGTGGGATTTCATTGCCCTTTCATGATTGAAAAAGTAATTAATAGCTGCCCAAAAGGGGCTTTTGCCACCACTAAGTCATGATTGCAGCTTTTGTTTCTGATAGAGGTAGACAAAAAAAGACGGAATCAAGTGATGACTCCGTCTTTAATAAGTTTAATATTAAGAAATACAGCGAAAATTCTACATCTTACCGATAAGGCCTAATTTAGAGGTTTGGAGGAACTGAATAATATCATCTATCTCCTTACTGCGCGTTACCTGCGACTCCACCTGATAGATACCATCTTCCAACGAGGTTTTACCATTGAAGATAAGGCGGTAGGCTCTGGCAATATGATGCTGAACCTCGGGATCCACACCGGCATTAGTGAGAATAGTGGCGTTTACACCTCCGTATTCAATGGGATTATGGGTTGCGATGATATAAGGCGGGACATCCTTGGAGAAACGGCAACCACTCTTCACCATTGCGCATCTGCCCACGCGCGTGAGCGGGTTTGCCACAACATTAGAGGTGAGAATAGCGTCATCATGAATCTCCACAGAGCCGGCAATCTTTGTACCATAGCCGATGACGGTATTATTAAAGATATGAACATCGTGACTCACATGGACACCCTCCATAAGGCAGTTGTTATTGCCGATAATGGTCTGGCCGTCTTCAAATGTGGCGCGATTGATCACAACATTTTCGCGGATGGTATTGTCCTTGCCGATGACAAGGGCCGTCTTTGCACCGGCAAAACGGAAATCCTGCGGCACTGCGCCAAGGACAGTGCCTTGATAAACAGTATTATTCGGACCCAGAGTCGTGCCGGCCATGATGCTAACATAAGGATAGATGACACAGCCATCGCCTATCTCGGTGTCAGCCTCTATGTAAGCGAAAGGATATATTGTTACGTTGTTGCCAATCTTGGCTTTAGGATCAACGGAAGCTAATGGACTAATCATAGTAGTAAAAATGAAAAGGATAGATTATTTCTGTCCGCCGCCGAGGGCGTAATATAAGTTCACTACAGCCTGCATCTTGTTGAAATCATCGCTCACCTTGGTAAGCTGGGATGAAAGCAAGCTCTGCTGGGCGGATATAACCTCAAGATAGGTGGCCCCACTGGTCATCAACTCCTTGTTGGCCTCCACATTGGCGGCGAGAGTCTCGCTACGCTGAGCTTCTATCTTAGAAAGCTTATCGGAGGTCTCATAAAGTTTGAGAGCATTGCTCACCTCCGACCCAGCATTCAAAATCGACTGTTGCCAAGCCAAGAATGCGGCTTCCTCCTGCGCCTTTGCCACCTTCAGATTAGCCACAAGTTGGCCTCTTTGGAAGATTGGCTGAACCAGCGACCCTACGGCCGAAGCCAACAACTTGCCCGGGTTTACAATACCCATGCCGGAGGAGTTTGTCCACGCGGCCGAACCGGTTATGGTGATTGAGGGATAGAAAGCGGAGCGGGCGGCATTCACGTTGTAGAAGCAATTAGCCAAAGCCATCTCCTTGGCGTGTACATCGGGGCGGTTGCCCAATACTTGTATGCCCACGCCGGTGGAGAATTTGGTAGGCAGGCTCTGCTGGTCAAACGAACCGCGGTCTATCTGCTGCGGCGCCCATGCCATCAGCAAAGAAAGGGTGTTTTCAGTCTCGCGTATCTGGCGCTCAATCTCCGGAATGGCGGCTTGTACGCTAAGATAGTTTGCCTTGGCCGACAAAACGGAAGCTGCATTGTAGCCATAGAGGTCTTTCATGGCCTCAATGGTCTCCCATGTCTCCTTGGTGAGCTTTTCGTTCTCCTTGGTGATTTCCAATTGCTTGTCCAGCATCAGAAGCGTGTAGTAGCAGTTGGCCACATTCGCTATCAGCGAAGTCTGAACGGAGCGCTGGTAATCGCGTGTCTGTATCAAAGCCACTTGGCGCGCACGCTTGGCATTGGTGAGCGAGCCAAAAAGGTCTACATTCCACGAAGCCTGAATTGGCAAGGAATAAGTCTGCGTGGCTTTGTTGTGATCCCACGATGCGATAGAGCCCGTAGGAGCAAAGACAAACGAGGGGAAGTAAGCCAACTTGGCCGAAGTGAGCATCGCCTCCGCCTGCTTTACAGACAAGGCCGCAGTAAGAAGATCGGTGTTGTTTTTCAACGCCGTATCAATAAGAGCCTGCAATTTTGGGTCGGTAAACACCTCACGCCACGGCGTAGAACCGAGAGTGGTGGTGTCAGAAGCAACCAGCGTGTCGGAATTAATCACATTGTCGCGATACAGACCCGTGGTATTGACCTCGGGGCGGTGGTATTTGTTGTAAATCCCGCAACTGCTCAATAGCAGTGCGCCAACAAGCATATATAAGGCTTTTTTCATACTTATCATACTCTGAAAAATTAATTATCTTTCTTTCTTGGGATTGGTGTACTGCTTCAGCTCGGTGTCGTTATCGCCATTTACAAGGCCAATAAAGTGCATCGGGCTAACTTTCTCTTGCAATCTCTGGAATATTACAAACAAGCAAGGCACAATCAACACCTGGAAAATCATACCCACGAACATACCTCCCACAGCGGCGGCACCAAGAGTGGAGTTACCATTCGCACCTACACCACTGGCGAACATCAACGGCAACAGACCTACAATCATAGCCAAAGATGTCATCAAGATAGGACGCAAACGGGCAGACGCTCCCAAGATGGACGAGAACTTAATGGCCATACCCGTCTGGCGGCGCTCAAGGGCAAACTGCACAATCAGAATTGCGTTCTTTGCCAACAGACCGATAAGCATAATCAAGGAAATCTGCGTGTAGATGTCGTTGGAGTGGTCGAATATATTCGTAAACAGGAACGCTCCCGACAATCCAAATGGAATAGAAAGAATTACCGATAGCGGCAGGATATAACTTTCGTACTGCGCACTCAAGATAAGGTAGATAAACACAAAGCAAAGCACGAAAATAATAGCCGTATTACTGGACGATTCTGCCTCGGAACGCGACAGACCAGAGTATTCGTAGCTATAGCCAATGGGCAAAGTCTGTGCAGCCACCTCCTTTACAGCCTTCATAGCATCACCAGTGGAATAGCCCGGATTAGGCGAAGCGTTGATGTCGATAGCGGTAAACAGGTTGAAGCGCTCGATATTAGACGGGCCGTAAGTCTTTTTCATTGTTATGAAACTGGACACCGGCGCCATTTCGCCATTGATGCGCATGTAGATACTCTTGAGCGAATTTTCGTCCATACGCGATTGCGGCGAAGCCTGTATGTACACGCGGTAGAGCTTTCCGTAAGCATTGAAGTTTGATGCGTACAGACCACCGAAATATCCCTGCAAGACAGAGAGCACTTCGCTTGGACTGGTGCCGGCACGCGTACACTTGTCTGGATCAATCTCAATCATATACTGCGGATACGCTGCGCTATAGCTTGTCATAGCAAACTGAATTTCTGGACGCTGATTCAGCTCGGCCAAAAACTTCTGCGTAACCTGGAAAAACTTATTTACATCGCCGCCGGTCTTATCCTGCATAGAGAAAGACAAACCGTTAGTGGCACCATAACCAGGAATCATAGGAGGAGCAAAAGACATCACCTGTGCGTCCTTCAACGAAGCCGTTTGAGCCATTATTTTTTGCACAACTGCGGTGGAAGACATGCTCTTATCCTTTCGTTGATCAAAGGGTTTCAACTTAAGAATGATTGTGGCTTGGTTTGAGCCCTGGCCAGCCAAGAAGTTGTAGCCGATAATCTGCATAGTTGTCTGAATTGCGGGATTTTCATCCAGCATCTTCTGAATGGTAGAGACAGTAGCCATGGTCTTGTCCTTACCCGTACCAGGAGACATTGAAACTGTACAGAAAACAGTGCCGGTATCTTCATCGGGAATAAGGCCCGTACGAGTATTCTGCATCAACACCACCATAAGCACCACGAAGCCGCCTACGATAGCCAAAGCGATGGGCTTTTTATTGATAAAGAACTCCACACCTTTGCGATAACGCCCGAGCACCTTATCATACGCTGTATTAAACGCCGTATGGAATTTATCAATAAAGGACATCTTCTTGCCATCTTTTGTATGAGCCTTCAAGAACACTGCGCAAAGAGCGGGCGACAAAGTAAGAGCATTCACAGCCGAAATGATAATAGAAACGGCCATGGTAAGACCAAACTCACGATAGAATGTACCGGAAGTGCCGCCCACGAAACTCACAGGCACAAACACAGCTGACATCACAAGAGTTACAGAAACAATAGCACCGGAGATTTCGCTCATGGCATCGATAGAAGCCAAGCGAGCCGACTTATAGCCTTGATCCAGTTTGGCGTGGACAGCCTCCACCACAATGATGGCATCGTCCACAACTATAGCAATAGCCAAAACCAAAGCCGACAGCGTGAGCAAGTTGATGCTGAACCCAAACAAATTTAGGAAGAAAAACGCACCGATCAACGACACCGGCACAGCCACAACGGGGATAATTGTGGAGCGCGCGTCCTGCAAGAAGATATACACCACCAATATCACCAAAATAAAGGCCTCGATAAGCGTCTTGATTACCTCATGAATAGAAGCATAGAGGAATTCGGTAACGTCCATACCGTAGACAATCTTCATGCCCGGAGGGAAAGACTGTTCCAGCTCACTAAGCTGTTTCTTTACGTCCTTAACAATCTGATTGGCGTTGGTGCCGGCCATCTGCGTCACCATAGTGGTCATGGCGGGGTAGCCATTACATAGGTTGTTCACCAAATATGTTTGCGCACCGAGCTCCACCTTGGCCACGTCCTTAACTCTGAGAGTGGTACCGTCCTGATTGGAAGCAATCACCATGTTCTCAAACTCCTGCGCGGTCTTTAGGCGGCCCGTATAGCGAAGCACGTATTCAAACTGCGTGTTAGCACTCTCGCCCAACTTACCAGGAGCAGCCTCCACGTTTTGCGCAGCCAGCACACCGGTAATATCAGAAGGAATAAGGTTGTGCTCCTTCATCTTAACAGGATCAAGCCAAATACGCATTGTATAAGTCTTGGCACCAAAGCCTTCTGCCGATCCCACACCGTTCACACGCTGAAGCACAGGCGTTATATTGATAAGGTTGTAGTTTGTGAGGAACTTCTCATCGTATTGTCCCTTATCAGAAGTAAGCGAATAGATGAGCACCTGCGAAGTCTGGCGCTTACGCGTGGTTACACCCACCTGCACCACCTCTGCCGGCAGCAAGTTTGTGGCTTGGCTGACACGGTTCTGCACATTCACCGCAGCCATGTCCGGATCACTGCCCTGCTTAAAGTAAATAGTGATATTTGCACTACCATCATTTGTGGCGGTAGAGGTCATATACGTCATGTTCTCCACACCATTGATGCTCTCTTCCAGAGGAGCAATCACAGAGTTGAGCACAGTCTGGGCATCTGCACCGCTGTAAGTAGTATACACACTGATAGTAGGCGGTGCAATGTTAGGGTACTGCTCAATAGGCATACTGGTAAGACCGATTACACCCAATATCAAGATGACTATTGAGATAACGGTGGAGAGCACAGGCCTCTTGATAAAATTATCCAGTCTCATAGGAATAGAGTTCTTAGATAGAAAATTAAAGTTATATCAAATAACAAAAAATAGGCCAACACTTATTTGGACATATTGGCGGAGCCCATCTTAATTGCCTGCTCCACTTTGGCGTTAGCCTGCTCCTCTGTGATAGGAGTTATCTGCATTCCGTCTTTGAGGGTTGTTACGCCCTGAGAAACGATTTTGTCGCCAACTTTCAAGCCGGAAGTGACGATGTAGTTTTGGCCATCATTGATGTCAGCCACTTGTATATTAGTGTAGGCCACCTTATTATCTTTGCCCACAATATAAACATATTTCTGATCCTGCACCTCCACAGTGGCGCTCTGCGGGATTACGATAACATCCTTTGCCACATAAGGAATAAGAATGTCAGCAGTTCCGCCGCTCTTAAGCAGGTGTTTAGGATTGGCGAAATCTGCACGCATGGAGACTGAGCCTGTGGTGGGGTCGATTACGCCACTCACAGTGCTAACTTTGCCCTTTTCACTATAGATAGTGCCGTCTGCCAACTTCAGCTGCGCTTGCGGATAACTTGCAAGAATGGCCTTGCTGTCGCCAGAGGTGCGTGTCATTTCCAGCAATTGGCTCTCAGTGATGGAGAAATAGACATACATTGTCTCAATATTGGAGACAATAGTAAGGGGCTGGGCAATAGAACTGCTTACCAACGCGCCAACCCTATAAGGAATGCTACCCACAACGCCGTTTGCCGGACTCTTTACATAGCAATAAGAAAGGTTTTGGCGGGCGCTAACAAGAGCGGCGTTAGCACTGGCAACTGCGGCCTTTGCAGTGGCAATAGCAGCCTCAGCCTGCTTTAGAGCGTTGGCTGCAGTCTGGAATTCGTAATTACCAATGATATTCTTCTTCAGAAGTTCCTGTTTGTTGTTGTATGTAAGTTGGGCTGTGGCCAAGGCAGCGTTGGCTTGATTGAGCTGTGCTTTTGCTTGATTAACGGCGGCTTCAGCCTCATTTACGGCCTCTTTATAAGTTACATCATCAATAACAAACAAGGTCTGACCGGCATGAACTGTTGCACCCTCATCCACGCACACCTTTACGATGTTGCCAGCCACGCGGGGGCGGATTTCGATATCCTGCTTACCTTTGATAGTGGCAGGATAAGTGTAATTCAACTCGGGCGACGCGGTAGTCACCGTCCTAACGGCAAATTCATTTTGCTGTTGTTGGGAAGCCTGCTTCTTTGAGCAGGAGAACAGCAGCAGACTACTTGCTGCCAACACGCAAACTGTGTTAAGTTTGGAAAAGCCTTTGAAATTCATACGTATTGTAGTTGTGTTGTGTCTATATTATATCAGACAAATTAAATTAATTGTATTATAACTATGTGTTGGATAGTGGAATTATGATTTCACTTGGCAATGCCTCACGCGGCGGTAGACTGTCGCATTTGAGCGGCAAAATTAGGCATTTATTTTGATAGAAAATGGTTGATTAAGCAAGACATTTGGTACATTTCAACGTTACTCGCATTCTTTTAGATAAGATTAACGCAAGAGAGCGAGAGAATCAACCGCATTTAGCAAAAAGTAACACTACAATCAAATCGTGCAGACGTATTTACAAGTAGAGAAAGCGCTTTTATTTATTAGTAGCCAGACAGATTGCGCACTCATAAAAAAGAGCAGAGACAGTAGCCCCAAAAAGAACGGCCTGCCTCCGCTTAATCAGAGAGAGAAATAGAAGGAGCGGACAACGCTATTATCCCAAACCTTCTATTCTCCTTTGTCTTTCTAAATAATTTTATTACTTAACAAAATCCTCCAGCTGCTCGTCTGTGGCGCGGTTGAGCAAACGGCCGGGCGCCCACTTGAGGTCGGGGTATTTAGCACGGAGGTCTTTCTCGGCCTTGGCGATAGTGCTACCACCACTAGTGGCAAACAAGATTATTGTCTTGCCCTTAAGGTCGTTGGATTCAATAAAGGTGTTGATAATCGTAGGGGCTGTATACCACCAAATGGGGAAACCGATATACACTTTATTATAGGCCGAGAGGTCTGATTTAGGGGTCTTGAGAGCAGGACGCGAATTGGGGTCTTTCATCTCCACGGTGGAACGGGCGTTTTTGTTTGTCCAATCCAAATCTTCAGAGGTGTAAGGCGTGGCAGGAGCAATCTCTAAAAGGTCTGCATCGGCTACCTTTGCCAAACGCTTGGCCACAGCCTCGGTGGTTCCGGTGGCAGAGAAATACGCCACCACTGAAGTGTGTTTCTGTGCACACGATGAGTTCGTCAACATTGTCATAGTTGCAACAAGTAAGGTTAGAAATACTTTTTTCATATCTTTTAGTTTTTACGGTGCAAAGTTAGAAAGTTTCTTTCACCCCTCACTTACACAAATAGAGGGAATACTTACAATTTTTCCCCGTACATCAAATCGCCGGCATCACCCAAACCTGGAACAATATACTTGCGGTCGTTGAGCGTGGGGTCTATAGCAGCACAATATAGCAGTACATCATCTGTGGGGAAAGCCTTTTGCAGGTGGTCGATACCGGGCTGCGCGGCAATCACGCTGGCCAAAATCAACCGGCGGGGCTTACCATTGGTGAGAAACGCGTTGTATGCCAATTCCAAGCTCTCACCTGTGGCCAGCATAGGGTCTACAAGGATGAAAGTGGTATCGTTGAGATTTGGCGCAGCGATATATTCGATATGCACATCAACATTGTGGCATTCGCGGTCTGTATAATAGCGATAGGCAGAGACAAAAGCAGCTTTTGCTTTGTCGAAAACATCGAGAAATCCCTGATGTAGAGGCAATCCGGCGCGGAAAACCGTACCTACCACAATCTCGTCGATGGGCACAGAGGCTTCGGCCACATCCAGCGGTGTCTGAACACGGACGTTTTGGTAAGACAGCGTCTTACTAATCTCATAGGCCATAATATGCCCGATGCGCTGCACATTATGACGGAACAGCATACGGTTATTCTGAATCTCAACATCGCGCAGTTCTCTGATATATTGGTTGAGCACAGAGTTTTGTGCACCAAGGTCAAACACTTTCATATACTTATCTTTTATATCACTTGTCTTTATCCGGGAATATGGCATTTAAGATAATTCCCACTATTGCTGCAATAGCTAAGCCAGATAGACACACTGGACCAAAAGCCACTTGATCATTAGCGCCGTACTTCACACCGATGCTCAACACCAAAATTAGAGCTGCGATAATCATATTGCGCGACTTGGTGAGATCCACATGATTTTCCACCATATTTCTCACACCCACAGCAGCAATCATACCATACAGAATGAGCGAAATACCGCCGATAGTGGCAGCTGGCATGATTTGGATTAGCATAGCAAACTTGGGGCAGAAAGCCAAGATGATGGCAAAGACGGCAGCAATACGAATTACACGGGGATCGAACACACGGGTAATATTCAGCACACCGGTATTTTCGCCGTAAGTCGTATTGGCCGGAGCGCCGAAAAGAGCGGCAACAAATGTAGCCAAGCCATCGCCTGTGAGAGTGCGGTGGAGACCAGGGTCTGCCAAATAGTCGCGACCAACAGTGGAAGAGATAGCACTAATATCGCCGATATGCTCCATCACTGTGGCAATGGCGATAGGCATAATCACCACAATACTGGATAAGAGCAAACTATAGTTAGGATTGTCAAACACAGCCAATACCGTACTCTCTCTGGAGATAGGTACACCAATCCATGCGGCATCAGCCACCGCTTGGAAATCAACTTTGCCCAGCAGAGCGGCCACCACATAGGAGGCTATCACGCCCAAAAGGATTGGGATAATCTTTATCAGCCCCCTACCCCATATATTTGCCGCAATAACCACCAAGATAGCCACCAAAGCTATTGGCCAATCTTGAGTGCAATTGGTGATGGCCGAACCGGACAAACACAACCCGATAGAGATTATCATCGGGCCCACCACAACTGGCGGGAAATAGCGTATAACTTTCTTTATTCCAAATGTTTTAATTAATCCGGCCACAAGAAAATATACCAACGCGGCAGCGCATATACCGATGCAGGCATAATCCAAAGACAGGGTCTCGCTCAATCCAAATTGCTCCATACCCATCTGCTTCACAGCGGCATAGCCGCCAAGGAATGCGAACGACGAACCGAGGAAAGCCGGCACTTTCCATTTACTAATGAAATGAAACAGCAACGTGCCCACTCCTGCAAAAAGAAGGGTCGTACTAACGCTCAATCCGGTAAGCAATGGCACCAATACAGTGGCGCCAAACATAGCAAACATGTGCTGCAGTCCCAAAAGACCCATTCGAGGGAGACCTAATGCGCGAGCATCGTAGATTGCCCCCTGACTTACAGACGCGGAGGACAGGCCTTGGGTAGCGTTAGCCTGGGGGATAGTCTTTTCTCCCGCCTTGTTAGCATCGCCGGCAGCTGTTTTTTCATTGTCAGCCTTAAAGTTAGTATTATCAGCCATAATTGTGGTGGATTATTAGATTTCACGTCTGTCTTTGCGGCGGTTATGACATTTCTTCACCTTGCGATGAAGCATCAGCAGCAAACCGGTGGTGTGAGCCTTGGCCACTTCATACATCTTATACACATACCTCATACACAAGATGAAGAAATTGGAATATACGTGGTTGGCTTTCAGGGCTTGACGGTGGTCTTTCATTATCTGCTGGTGGGAGCGAAATCCGGAAGTGGAAAGGCCGCCCATACGCATGGTAACAAAATCTTTTGCTATATAGCGCGTACGGATATGATTGACATAAATAAAGCGGAGCAGGAGCTCAAAGTCAGACGCAATCTTATAACTGGTGTCAAAAACGCCGTATTTTTCATAAATGCTCCGCTTGCAATAAAAACTGGGGTGAGCAGGCATAAAACCAAGCCGCATCAGCGAAGGTCGAAACCGCTTGGAGGAATAAAACCTCACCATCAACGAGAGGTCATCCGGATTGACATAATGCACATTACCATACGTGGCATCAATATCGTATTTGGAGAAAGCCTCGGCCACGATGGACAGACAATCATCAGTAGTGAAAAAATCATCTGAATTAAGAAAACCGATTACATCGCCCGTAGCCATGCGTATACCCTTGTTCATAGCGTCATAAACGCCATTGTCTTTCTCGCTCTTCCATTTCATTCTGCCATCAAACTTGGCTTCGTAAGCACGGATGATATCAAGGGTGCCATCGGTGCTACCACCGTCAATAACCAGATACTCAATGTTCTGAAAGGTCTGGTAAAGGACACTGCGAAAGGTGTCCTCCACGGTGGAGGCACTATTGAAAGTGGAAGTTATCAGAGTGATTTTCATCAGCGAGGAATAAGAGTAATGAAATCTGCGTTATCAGTTCGTATTGGCCTATTTTTTTGCACTATCAGCAGGGCCATTCGGGGCGATGGCCTTGTCATTTGCGGCCACAGCCTTTTCTTTTTTTGCTCCCGCCCGATTGAGCCAGTGCTGCACGCCCCACCAAATCACTATATCCAGCAAGAGGATAAGATTGATTTTCAGGCGGGAATCGATATGCAGATCAGCTACGGTGAGCGAGATGTCAAGTACGATGAACAGCAGATCAAGAAGTAGGATTGCCACAAGTGTGCGGGTGGGTGTAAACCCAATCCGGAGGAACTTGTGGTGGATATGAGTCTTATCGGGAAGGAAGGGGTTTTTGCCCCTCTTAATACGCCCCATCATCACTCTCACCGCATCAAAGCACGGTATCACAATCAGACAGAACGGGATAACGGGCGATTGTAAGGGCTCGTGGCTTGGGGTAATCCAGTCTTTTTTCATTGCCATAAACACCACAAGGAAGGCGATGATTAATCCCATAGTCTGGGAGCCACCATCGCCCATAAATATCTTGGTATGCTTGGCTGTAGATCCAAATTTATTATAGCAGAAAAACACAGCCAAAGACGCGCATAGCGACAACGCCAACATAGCCGTCAATCCCTGCCCCATAATCAACAACAATATTCCCATCACCAGCGATGCCACCATGCCCAGCGATGACGCCAATCCATCTATGCCGTCTATTAAATTAAACGCATTAATGATATACATTATTAATAATACAGAGAGTGTTTTGCCACTCCATACTGATAACGTCTGCAGTCCAAATAAGCCGTAGAAATCATTTATCCAGAATCCTCCTACCAGTACAATCAACAAAGAACTAACCAGTTGGCAGATAAATTTCACCTTATAATTCACCCCCGTCACATCGTCCAGCACTCCCACGAAGTAGATAATCAGTGCAGCCACCACCAAGGCTCCGTATCTCCACACATCGCATCCGGGAATCTGCCAGCAGTCGGGGCATCCTTTGCAGCAAAGCCACACTCCTACGCAAACGCCCACCATAGACGACAATATAAACGCACTCCCGCCCAGCCTCGGCACACTGCCTTTGTGGACTGTACGCTCATCTACGGTATCAAAAAGTTTCTTTTTATACGAAACACGGATAATCATTGGTACCATCAGGGCAGTCATCACCGCACTGATCAACATGGGCAATATTATACAGATGGCACTCATTCTGATTGCAGCTATTCTTAATAGTATAACTCCTATTTCGGTTATTTATTGTTTAGAAACTCCAAAAACTGTTAGGCATGACTCCAAAAACTATTAGGCATATTGATATTCAGCACAATACACCATAACTTTCCATATTTAATTGCGTCATGAAGTCTGCTGCCAGCTACGTTGGAGCACATTAACGGCAAAGTTAATAATTTCCCGCAAAAGTGTGCGCTCCATAGAATAGAAAAATTTCATCTTTCCACCACGAATTACAAATTTAACCAATACTATCCTAAATAAAAACCAATCATCGAGGTTGCCCAAAAGGAATACTGCAAAATGCTGCAAACATGTGGCTGACAACGGTCGCCAAAAACCCTGCTTCTTTCGCGATAATTTCGTTTTTCCTTGTAATAATTTTCATTTTCCTCGTGATAATTTTCATTTTCCTCGTGATAAATTCGATTTTGCCCGTGATAATTTTCATTTTCCTCGTGATAATTTTGATTTTTCCCGTGACAAATTCGATTTTGCCCGTGATAATTTTTATTTTCCTCGTGACAAATTCGATTTTGCCCGTGACAAATTCGATTTTTCCCGTCCTGCCTTGAAAAATGTCTTATACTGAAAATCGTTGACACATTTGAGAACTCCAAAACATTCA
>CAZQVW010000052.1:3223-13115 GCA_964596865.1 uncultured Bacteroidaceae bacterium | reverse complement strand
TTACAGTACTGTTTAGTTATTGTTACAGTACTGTTAACGCAAACTATCGCGGGATTTTTTCGGATTAGGAGGGGATTTTTGTGTTTTTCGAGGGGACTTTTGCGGATTAGGAGGGAATTTACACGTTTTTGGAGGGGAAAAGATTTGATTAAGGCGGTAGGGGCGAGTTTTGTGGGAGGGTGCTGAAAACTCTTTACGTACGAAAAGAATTTTTCTGCCGCCTTATTTCTACCAAACACAAAAAAGAGAAAATTTGTCTACGTGAGAAAGCGATTAAGGCAATCAAAAAAAATTTTTAGGACAAAATATTGGCAAAATCAAACATTATTAATTACTTTTGCCCCATATTTAAGAAATCTATTAAAACATTAATCGTTATGCGGAACTTTTTACATTACTTTCAATTGACGGCGACACTTCACAAGCGAGAGCGCGCCAATTTTATTGAGACGCATCTACCTCCTCCTACCCGCTTTTTGGGAAATGCAGGCAAGACAAACGTACTCCTACTAATTCTCTTTGTATTAGCGGCTTGGCTTGCGCCCGGCAAGGCCTGTGCCATAGACCGCCACGAGGGGTTTGAGTTGTCAATCAATGGAGCCAAAATGGAATTTGCCTATGTAGATAAGACAAAGAAAACGGTGGAACTGGCCTCCTCCACCCTTCCCGCAGACTCCATCCTCGTTATTCCCAGCAGTGTGGAATACGAAGGCGCAACCTATCGCGTTTCCAAAGTTGCCAGCAGGGGTAATTCCTATTCTTTACCGAAAAACGCAAAGAAAATCATCATAGAAGAGGGAATAGAAAGGATAGGCACAGATTTTAATGGTATCAAAATAATTCAATCGTTAAGGCTACCGGCTACGATTAGAGAAATTCCGGCCAAAACATTCTACAGAACTACTGTAGACACCATTATATGGGATACAGAGGAGGAAGTAACTATTGGCGAGTATGCTTTCCATGGCTCAAAAATAAAGCATTTTGTATTGCCGGACAACACCACGAAGATTGGCAGCGGAGCTTTTGCAGAAAGCAATATCAAAAGTATCACTTTGCCCAAGGGACTAAAGGATATGGGCGCCATATCCTACGTTAATCCCTTTTATGGCTGCAAGGAATTGGTGGAAATAAAATCCGAGTCCCCAAATTATAAGGTGATTGACGGGGTGTTGTATAACTCCGTTGGTGGAAATCTGATTTGCTACCCCGCCTACAAGAAAGAACACACTTTTAATCTGCCGCCTTCTGTAAGAATTATAGCCCAAAACGCCTTTTTCGAATGCGAAAGTCTCAGAACGGTAAATTTCAACAAAGACTTTTTGACCATTGCAGAAAAAGCCTTTTATTCATGCCCTAATTTAGCCACCGTTAATTTCAACGAAGAATTAATAAGCATAGGAACGTCGGCCTTCCAGCACTGCCGAAAGCTGGAAAGAGTCGTTTTGAGCCGCGAATGCCTAAGTGTTTATGATTATGCCTTTGCAAGTACAGAAATTACAAGCGTTAGACTGAACAAAAAACTTAAGAAAATCGGCAGTTGGGTTTTTAAAAACTGCGATTCGCTTGCTTCTGTAGCAACGGATGACTATGACGCAAAAAACTTTGCGCCTAATTTTGCTCACCAAAAGCTGATTGTCCTGCCCAAGAGTTTGGAATATTTGGGCGACTGCGCATTTAGGACGGAACAAGACATGCTTGTAGAACGCCCAAAAAGGAGTTGGTATATTGCTCTGTGTTCAGACAATCTGAATTACTATGGCGGCCAGGCAGGCGACACCGTTTTTATATATGGCAACGGAAAGCCCAATCTTGCTAACACCGGTTACGCATACAAAGCAACGGCTCTTTACATTCCTTTCGACCAATACGACTATTATAACGCATTATACAAGGACAACGAGAAATCCAGACCTTTGCAGATGACGGAATATGCTCCTATCTTCTTCAACAATACTGTCGTTACCGAGAAAAACTATAAAAATATTGTTTGGAAAGGCATGAATGATGGTGCCTCGGCCAGCTATGATATAGCCACCAAGACATTGAAACTGGATAATGTCGGGGTGAAATCGGGCAATCTTTCACTGATGTCGTTCCAAGACGGTCTTACTATCGATGTGGGCAATAAGATAACGAATACGTTTACCACTACAGGCTCTTCTAATGCGCCCACAGTTAGACTTTATGGCAACACCACATTTATCGGCAGCGGAAATATCACTATACGCTCAAACAATGGCCCAGCCTTGTATTATAACGGTTGCAATGTGAACTTCAACGTTGGGGGCAGAGCCTATCTCTATGGCGCCACCGGTGTGCAGGGCGATTACACTAACTCCCTTTCCAACGACAATTACAGGAAATACGGTACACTCACCATCGGCGCCAGAGTGATTATTGGTGGCACAAGCGGCGGCGCGCTCAATGGCGTGGCAAACCTAAAGATGAACGGCGTGGGCATCACTTCGCCCTACTATGCGTCTTACAATCAGCGCAATGGCGTGGTTTATACCGATGCCAACAAGACCAAGGTGGCCGACACTATCCAGTTTGACAACCGCACATATTCTATATGGGTGGGCAACACGCAGGTGTCCTCCGCCAACGCCGATAATATCCCTGCAGGAGAGGCAAACGAGGGGCGCGTTAGTTATGATGCGGGCACAAACACCCTTATTCTCGACAACGCCACCATCACTGCGCCCCAGGGCACGGAAGGCATCAAGTTTACCGCAAGCGCAAATATCAAACTGATTGGCAAAAACACCATCAACACCTCCGGCGCTTGGGGCGATGGAATCTGCATCGCAGGCAAGGACACGAAAGTGGAGATTGACGGCGGTGAGGATTTGACTATCAACGCCGACAAGACCAACGGCTCTTCCGCTATAGAACTGGAAGGCCAACTTATCATACGCAACGCCAATATTACCATCACAGGCAAAAAGGGCGTTGTGGGCAAGGGCGGTTATAATGGCGAGACGTTCGCAATTTACAGTCCCTCCTACGTGGTCATCAACACCAAGGAGGAGCCTGTCTCCGCAATCAAGACGCTCACCCTTAGGCAGACCGGTATCGCCTCGCCCACCAGCGTTGCTTTCGATGCCAGCAAAAATGCTCTCTGCCAAAACGGTGCGGTCTACAAGGGCAAGGTAACTTTTGGCGAGAAGACCAATTACCATGTCCGTATCAACTATAAGAGCGTTACATCGCTCAACGCGAACAACATGGAGTGCCCCGGATTACTGCAAGGCAAAATCAGCTATGACCACGCTTCGCGCACGCTTACGCTGGACAATATTGTCCTATACGATAGTGTTGGCAACAGACCGGCAATCCTCTTTACCGACAAAGCGGATTATACCGTCCGCATTGTCGGCGATTGCAAAATCCAGAATTTCGGAGACGGCCTGCGCCTCAACAACGGCGGCACTATTACTTTAGACGGCGACGGAATGCTTACGATAACAAAATCTGCCACGTACCGTGGTGCCACTCCGATAACCTTGTCGGATTCCACCACGCTGGTAGTGAAAAATATCGCGCTCACTATGGCCGGCAATGGCGACTGCGTCTTTGGCGACGAGACGGGCAAAATGCACGTGTTCGGCAGCGCCAGTATCGTCATGCGCAACACCTCGGAGAATTCCTACGATTATTTCGAGGGCATCTACCGGTTGGCCGATGTTATGCTGACAGATGGTGCCGCGGTGCTGAAGCCCAACGGCGCAAGCTATGATAAGCAAAAGATGTATATCGTTGGTACAGACGGCAAGCGCATCACCTCCAAGGAGATAGTCATTGCTAATCCCGCCACATACAATAGCGACGAGCAAATCCCCGTGGTGGAAGTAACAGAGATGTCTTCCTCCGAAAAGCGCCTAATTTTCCGCATGGGCGACACATGGGAACTTACAGGCGAGGGCAATGGAGCCACGGGTGTCTACAGTGCTATCGCCACAGACACTATCCCACAATGGATTAGCACCGATTCCCTCGAAAATACGAAGATTACCGACGTATACATTGACGACGACTTCCGCCAGGCGCGCCCCACAAGGACATCCTACTGGTTCTATAATTGTTCTAACCTCGCCTATGTGAGCGGATTGGAGAACCTCAACACAGACCTGGCAACAAACTTCGCCTCGATGTTCCGCAACTGCAAACGAATGAGCTCGCTCGACCTCTCTGCCCTCTCTTTCGCCAGTGCCACGAATATCAACAGTTTGGCGGCCGGTTGCAGCAACCTTAGGCAACTGTCTTTGGGCGAATTTGACGTAAGCGACGAGGCTCTCAACAACAGTAAGGCCTTTGAGGGCGTGGGCAGCAAAGAACAGCCCTGCGTACTGAATGTTTCGGAAACGTTCGACTACGCCCTCCTCGGCCAAGCCATCGACAAAGACAACACCATATATTATTGGCAGGGCGGCTATTTCTACTCCCAGCACCACCAGAGCACCGAGCCCAATTTCGACATCACTAACGATGGCGAAGTAAACTCCGCCGACATCGTGGCTATCTACAGCTATATCTCTACAGGCGAAGCCAGCGGCTACACTCTTGAGCAGGTAGACCTCAATAATGACAATTTGGTCTCCGGCGCCGACATAGTGGCGCTCTACAATAAGATTGCAGGCTCCACGGCGGAATCCAAGCGCTACATTCTGCGCTTATTCAACCTTACGGAGGAATAGGATAGCAGCAATCATGCGCTTTGACAAAACGTAAGCCCCCCCCACTGAGGGTTTAACCCCTTGGCCCAACTTCCGCTCCTACTATTACAAAACTATCGGAGCGAGAGTTGGGCCAAAATTGTATTGCGGAATGTAAATCACAGGGTGATGGACAGAAGAAAAAATGTTTTTGTTGGTTATGTATTAGGCAGTTTCCATATAAATTATTAACTTTGCAGCCGCTTATGACTGAAACACTCAAACTCAACCTTAACCGCCGCTACACAGAGCCAGAGACACTGCTGTTTGATATCCACGGCGAGAAGCTCACCGATGTGGAGAAGCCGCTGGTGAGGGATGGCAATGTGAAAGTGGAGGTGAGTGTGAGGCCTGCAGCCTACGGCTTGCAGATTGGGTTTAGACTGACGGGCAATGTAACAGTGGATTGCGACCGCTGCCTTGACCCGCTGGTTTTGCCTATCTACACCGAGCAAACGCTCCGCGTGAAGCATGGCGAGACCTACGAGGATGAGGGCGATGCCGTAAGCATAGCGCCGGAACAAACGGAATTAGACCTCTGGCCTTTCATCTATGATTATATAATGTTGGCCATTCCCCTACAGCACACTCACGCCGAGGGCGAATGCAACAAAGAGATGGAGGAAGAATTGAGGAAATATATGGTAAGCGGCGATTAAACACGAAAATGCAGCGAACAACGCTACAGACAAATATAAACACAACAAATTAAACATAAACAGAAATGGCACATCCTAAAAGAAGACAATCCAAGACGAGAACTCTGAAGCGCAGAACTCACGATAAGGCCGTAGCGCCTACGCTTGCCATCTGCCCCAACTGCGGCGAGCTGTATGTCTATCATACTGTATGCCCCAGCTGTGGCCAGTATAGAGGCAAAGTAGCCATCGCCAAAGAGGTGGCAGAGTAATAAGCGCAATAAAATTCCAACAGAGGCTGGCTCAAGAAAGCCAAGCCTGCTTGTGGTAAAAAATATTATTATGGGAACAATCAATGCTGTCATTACCGGCGTTGGCGGATGGGTGCCTACATATATCCTTGACAACGAGGAGATGTCCACCCTGGTGGATACCAGCGACGAATGGATAATGGAGCGCATTGGCGTAAAGACACGCCATATCCTCAAGCCGGAGGAAGGCCGCGGCACATCGTTTATGATGACCAAGGCTGTGAAGCAACTGCTGGAAAAGACCAAAATTGATCCGCTTAGCGTGGAGGCCGTCATCGTAGCCACCACCACTCCAGATTACCACTTCCCCTCTACGGCATCCCTCATAATCGGAAAGACCGGATTGAGGAATGCCTACGGCTATGACTTGGAAGCCGCATGCGCAGGCTTCCTATTTGCAATGGAGCAGGGCGCATGCCTTATCCGTAGCGGTAGATATAAGCGCATTATCATCTGCGGCGGCGACCAGATGTCATCGATGACCAATTATCAGGATCGCAACACCTGCCCCATCTTCGGCGATGGCGCTGGCTGCGTATTGATGGAAGCCACAGAGGAAGAGGTGGGCTTGATGGATAGCTATCTGCGCGTGGAGAGCAATTACGAAAACCTCCACATGGCCGCAGGCGGCTCGGCACAAATGCCCACTCACGAGACTGTAGACAAGCGCCTACATTATGTCTACCAAGAAGGGCGCGCCGTGTTCAAACACGCCGTTACAGACATGAGCGATGCAGTCCAGACTATTGCCACCCGCAACAATCTTAACAAAGACAATATCGCGTGGGTAATCCCCCACCAAGCCAATGTGCGCATTGAGAGCGCAGTGGCCAGACGCATCGGAGTAGACGAAAGCCATGTCATGATAAACATCGACCACATGGCCAACACCTCCGGCGGCACCCTGCCACTGTGTCTGTGGGAGTATGAGCCAAAGCTCAAAAAAGGCGACAAGCTCATCTTCACTGCCTTTGGCGGCGGTTTCTCGTGGGGAGCCAGCTATATGATTTGGGGCTACGATGGAAAGAAATTTGCCGACACGCCTGCCGAATTTTATAAAGAAGGAGAGATTACGCGCGAACAGTGGTATGCCAAGCGCAAGGCTGAAGCAGAAGCCGAAGCTCAGAAATAATACTAAAAAGCAGACGCTAAATAGCTTGTAGCAATAGGCATAATAGGCTTATTAGGCATAACATGCCTACGATGCCTATTATGCTTATTTCGTCTATTAAGCGCTTGGCATATATCCCTGCCACATCTACTACGACAGCCACCAATAACCACACAACTAAAAGCACCACTATGACATTCAAAGCAGGATTTGTGAATATCGTGGGCAATCCCAATGTGGGGAAATCCACACTGATGAATCTCTTTGTAGGAGAAAGAATTAGCATCGCCACATTCAAATCACAAACCACGCGCCACCGCATTATGGGCATTGTGAACGAAGACGACTGTCAGATAGTTTTCTCCGATACCCCGGGGGTGCTCAAGCCAGCCTATAAGCTCCAGGAACAGATGCGGGCATTCTCAAACAGTGCCCTAACGGATGTGGATGTCCTGCTCTATGTTACCGACACAATGGAGACGGAGACCAAAAACGCCGACTTTTTGGAAGCCGTCAATAAGTTGGATGTTCCCAAACTGGTGCTGATAAATAAGATTGACCTCAGCGATGAGAAAACGGTGAAAGCCCTGATAGAAAAATGGCAGACACTAATCCCGGGCGCAGAGATATACCCCGTATCGGCCAAGGCAAAGTTTAACGTAGACACCGTGATGACGCGCATAAAAGAATTGTTGCCGCCCTCCCCACCCTACTTCGATAAAGACCAGTTCACCGACCGCCCCATGCGCTTCTTCGTGTCCGAAATCATTAGGGAGAAAATCCTACTGTATTATAGCAAGGAAATCCCCTATAGCGTGGAAGTGGTGATAAACGAATACAAAGAAGAACCGCAGATTGTTAGAATCCGCGCTACCATCAACGTGGAGCACGACAGTCAGAAGGGCATCATCATTGGCAAGGGCGGCGTGGCTCTGAAAAAAGTGTCCACCGAGGCTCGCAAGAGCTTGGAACAGTTTCTGCAAAAGAAAGTGTTTATCCGAATCGAGGTAAAAGTGGATAAAGACTGGCGCAATTCCATGCGCGAGCTCACCCAATTCGGCTACAACCCCAAATAGCCTATTCTTAACACTCTACAAACAGAAAAACAATACAACTTACACTGGTATGAGCAATTTGGTAGCAATCGTGGGCAGACCCAATGTGGGCAAGTCCACCCTTTTCAACCGTCTCACACAAAGCAAGCAAGCCATAGTGAGCAACGTAGCCGGCACCACTCGAGACCGCCAATACGGTAAAGTGGGATGGAGCGGTCAGACTTTCTCAATCGTAGACACCGGCGGCTGGGTGGTGAACAGCGATGATGTCTTTGAAGACGAAATCCGCAAGCAAGTAACTGTGGCCACAGAAGAAGCCGACGTAATCCTGTTTGTGGTGGACATACTAAACGGAATCACCGACCTCGACCAAGAGGTAGCCAATATCCTTAGGCGCCAAAAGACACCTGTCATTGTGGTAACCAACAAGACCGATAGCAACGAGCTACGCTACAACGCTGCCGAATTCTATGCCCTGGGATTGGGCGACCCAATGTGCGTGTCCGCCATGACCGGTAGTGGCACCGGCGATCTTTTGGACAAAGTCCTCTCCCTCTTCAAGGTAGACAAAAGCAATAAGCAGGAAGAAAATCTTCCGCGCTTTGCCATCGTGGGCAGACCAAACGCAGGCAAAAGCAGCCTCACCAATGCCCTCATTGGCGAACAGAGAAATATCGTTACAAATGTGGCCGGCACCACACGCGACTCCATCTATACACGCTATAATAAATTCGGTTTCGACTTCTACCTTGTAGACACCGCCGGCATCCGCAAGAAGAACAAGGTGAGCGAGGATTTGGAATTCTATAGTGTGATGCGCTCTATCCGCGCAATAGAGAACAGCGACGTTTGCATCCTATTGATTGATGCCGAACGCGGCATCGAAGCGCAGGATATGAACATCTTCCAGCTTATTCAGAGAAACGAAAAGAGCCTTGTGGTTTTTGTAAACAAATGGGATACCGTTCAGGACAAATCCCCCCTCACAATCAAGACTTTTGAGCAGGCTATCCGCGGGCGTATGGCACCATATACGGATTTTAACATCGTATTTGGTTCCGCCCTGACCCAGCAACATATCTTCCGCGCCTTGGAAATGGCCAAAAACGCCTATCTCAACCGCAAGCGCAAGATTTCCACCTCCAAGCTCAACGAGGTGATGCTGCCACTGATAGAATCCTACCCGCCCCCATCCACAAAAGGCAAGTATATCAAGATAAAATACTGTTCACAGGCGCCAAACACCAAGGTCCCGACGTTTATCTTCTATGCCAACCTGCCACAATATGTAAAAGAGCCCTATTATCGCTTTTTGGAGAACAAGATTCGCCAAAACTGGGATTTCAAAGGTACGCCAATCCGCGTCTTTGTGCGCCAAAAATAGAGAATACACAAAGAAAATGTGATGATACGCTAATAAGATGTTTTTCAATACAAGAAGAAAGACAAGCCCCCTCTTATGGCAGATGCCTAAAAAGGGTATAAAGGGCATACTCCTTTCCACTACCATCTTTTTTGTTGCAATATTAATATGTTCTTGCGGCGACAAAGAAGAAATTGAAATAGGAAAAGTGGCAGTGAGCTATGTGGACAGCCTATATAGCGGCGATTTTGATGGAGCCGTGCTCAATACCGCAGGAACCAGCGAGGCCTCGCCACAATATAGGGAGCATTTGGCTTTGCTTTATCGCAATACGGTGGACAACAATCTCAATGAGCACGGCGCTTTGGCGAAAACCGAATGCTACGGAGTGAAAGAAGACAAAGAGCATCATTGCGCCGACGTATATTTGCGCCTCACCTTTGCCGACAGCACCAAGCAGGACATTCTGCTCCCAATGGAGGAGCATTCCGGCCAATGGCTGATGAAATAAATTGGTCTGCCCTTAAAGCGCCGGTTGTTCTAAAGGCATTGCCTCTGATTCTGAAACAACAGAAAAACATAATTGAACCGAAACTTTGGCGAATTAAATGCTAAATGTTTCTACAAAGACGAAAATTAAGCGGATTCCTATGGGGAATCCGCTTTTTTTGTATAACTTTGTGGCAGATTATTAAT
>CAZQVW010000052.1:0-3213 GCA_964596865.1 uncultured Bacteroidaceae bacterium | reverse complement strand
CAAATAAATCAAATCACTATGAGAGTTATCATCAAAGACAATTACTCCGAGGTGAGCCGCTGGGCCGCCGAACATGTTATTGAACGCATCAACGCCGCCAAGCCCACTCCCGAGAAGCCGTTTGTGTTGGGCCTGCCCACAGGTAGCACACCTATCGGCATGTATCAAAACCTTGTGAAAGCCTACAAGGAAGGACGCGTTAGCTTTAAGAATGTGGTAACGTTCAACATGGACGAATATGTTGGCCTTGCCCCTACCCACGACCAGAGCTACCATTATTTCATGCACGACAATCTCTTTGACCACATCGACTGTCCCGCCCAGAATATTCATATTCTCAACGGACTGGCAGAGGATCTCGTAGCCGAATGTGAAGCCTACGAAAAGGAAATAGAGAAATTTGGCGGCATCGATTTGTTTATCGGTGGCATCGGCCCCGATGGGCATATTGCTTTCAACGAGCCGGGCTCCAGCTTCTCCAGCCGCACCCGTATCAAGACGCTCACCACCGACACCATCATCGCCAACTCCCGTTTCTTTGACAACGATGTAAACAAAGTGCCCCATCTCGCCCTCACCGTAGGCATTGCCACCGTGATGAGCGCAAAGGAAGTAATGATTCTTGCCAACGGCCACAACAAAGGACAGGCCGTGCAGCAAGTGGTGGAAGGCGCTATCTCTCAGATGTGGCCTATCACCTGCCTCCAGACCCACCGCCACGGCATCTTGGTGGCTGATGAGGCTGCCTCCGACCAACTGAAAGTGGCCACATACCGCTATTTCAAAGATATTGAGAAAAACAACTAATACTTTTCGTTCCTCAACAACATTGAGAAACCCTATTAAAGTCTTTTACCTCAACAATGTAGAGAAAACATATAAAAGGCTGTCCACCTAACCAACAGGCTAATCGGGCAAATTCCAAATCCATGCCTGATTAGCCTGTTTTTTCATACCCTTTTCATACTTACCTATCATGTCTGCCATAAACACCGCCACTCCTTTTCAGCGCGAATGCTATATTATGGCCAAGCCTGCCGGCGCTATGTGCCAACTAAGGTGCGCTTATTGCTATTATTTGGAAAAACAGGGGCTATATAAAGAAAAGAAGCCCCTTATGATGAGCGATGCCACGCTGGAGCGCTATACGCAACAGTATATAGAGATGCAGACCACGGGCCACGTCCTATTTGTTTGGCATGGCGGTGAGCCCACACTGCGCCCCCTCGATTTCTATCGCCGCGCATTGGAATTACAAAAGAAATATGCCGGCGGGCGCCACATAGAGAATGCCCTGCAGACCAACGGACTTAGATTAACACCGGAATGGTGTCGTTTTCTTCGCGATAACAAATGGCTGGTGGGCATATCTATCGACGGGCCGCAGGCTGTACACGACACCTACCGCCGCGATGCCCAAGGGCGGGGCACGTGGAGCCGCGTGATGGAGGCCATTCGCATGATGCAGCATTACGGAGTAGAATGGAACGCCATGGCAGTAGTGAATAGTCTCAATGTGAAGCGCCCAGAAGAATTCTACCGCTTCTTTAAGAAAATCGGCTGTCGTTATATCCAATTCACACCGATAGTGGAGCGCAAATCCTCGCCAGAACAACGCGACCTTTCTTCTTCAACCGACAGCCAATCACCGGAATCAAATAGTATTTTAACGGAGCCACACCTCCTGTCGCCCGATGAAACCGGCGGAATGATGACTGAAATGAGCGTCACTGCCGCAGAATGGGGCGACTTTTGCTGCAGGGTATTTGACGAGTGGATTAAAAAGGACGTTGGTAGCACGTTTGTGCAACTGTTTGATGCCACGTTAGCCAACTGGCTTGGAGTAACGCCCGGGCTATGCACTATGGCAAAAGAATGTGGCCACGCCGGAGTGATGGAAGCCAATGGCGACCTCTACAGTTGCGACCACTTTGTCTTTCCTGCCTATCGTTTGGGCAATATCTATGAGCATACACTGATAGAAATGATGTACGGCGAGAAGCAGACTCTCTTTTCCACGCGAAAAGACAGAGGTCTCAGTCAGCGATGCAGGGAATGTCGCTGGCTAAAGATGTGTCACGGCGAATGCCCCAAAAACCGCATTCTCCAAGACCCCATTGACCACCGCCCGCTAAATTATCTTTGCGAGGGCTATCGAATGTTTTTTAATCACGTAGCCCCGAAGATGAACATTATGGCCAATCTCTATCGCCAGGGCCTTCCGCCCGCAGACGTGATGACTTTCGCGTAAAACCTTTTCCTTTTGCATAAATAGAAAATTTCTCTTCATCCTATTCTTTCTGGCTATCACCACTCAAATGCCTATCATTCACATTACTGACATTCTTGACAGTCGCATTCAGGTCTACTCCGCCCTCACCGACTCACAGCTTCGCTCGCGCGTCAATCCGCGTGAAGCCGTAATGATTGTGGAGAGCCCCAAGGTAATTCGCGTGGCAATGGACAAGGGCTATCAACCATTGTCTCTGCTCTGCGAGGAAAAGCATATCACCGGCGATGCTAAAGACATCATTCATCGTCTGCCGCCGGACACCCCCGTCTTTACAGGCGATAGAGAGACGCTCGCCGCCCTCACTGGCTACAAGCTCACGAGGGGCGTGCTTTGCGCAATGCAGCGCCCAATAATTCCCGAAGCAAAAGCTATCACACGCGCGGCCACACGGGTGGCAGTAATAGATAATGTGGTAGACACCACCAACATAGGTGCAATCTTCCGCTCCGCGGCCGCTTTGGGCATAGATGCCGTACTTCTCACCACTAATTCATGCGACCCTCTCAATAGAAGGGCTATCCGCGTTTCAATGGGTACGGTCTTTTTAGTGCCGTGGGCATGGATAGACACTCCGGTGGACACCCTCCACTCCTTTGGGTTCAAAACAGTAGCTATGGCTCTGACCGACAACGCCCTTTCTATCACCTCACCCCTTCTCAACTCCATTCCACGCTTGGCAATCATTTTGGGAACGGAGGGAGACGGCCTGCCAGTGCAGGCCATCGCCGCCAGCGATTATGTCGCCAAAATCCCGATGCACCACAACGTAGACTCTCTAAACGTGGCCGCAGCCAGTGCCCTTGCCTTTTGGGAATTAGGCAGGAATTTTCCAGAATAGAGTAGATGGTTAGTTGATAGAATAGAATAGTTTGAAAGAATAGAGAAGATTGAAAGGGGATAGAATAGAGTAGTTTGAAAGA